>NZ_JASBOF010000050.1:0-1309 GCF_039907195.1 Corynebacterium sp. c3Ub_189
AGTGAAGTGTCCCAGGTTTTGTTCCGTTTGAGTAGATGGGAAAATTTGGAACGTGCCAAGGAAATTTGACCAGGATGCGAAGGACCGTGTGGTCCGTCTTGTGGAAGACCGCATCTTGGCGGAAAATATGTCGATGCAAGCCGCGTGCCAGGCAGTAGCTCCAAAGCTGGGGGTTTCATGGCACACGGCCCGTCAATGGACTCAGCAGGCCCGTCGTGCGGGAAACATTCCAGAACCTGTGCCTGAAGATTTGGCTGCCGAGAACGCGAGGCTACGTCGTGAAAATCAAGAGCTACGCGACACTAATGAGCTGCTGAAGGCTGCCTCAGCTTTTTTCGCGTCGGAACTCGACCCAAAACGTCGGAAATGATCCGATTCATCGATGAATACCGGAATCGTTTCTCTGTCGAGTTCATCTGTAAGACGTTGAAGGATAACCGGGCTGGTGGGTTCATCACCTCGCGTGGGTATCGCCAGTCCAAGGCCCGTGGGTTAAGTGCTCGTCGCCTTCGTGATGCTGTGCTGGTCGACCGCATTAGTGCTGTTCATCGGGATAATTACGGCGTCTACGGCGTGCGGAAAATGTGGCATGCTCTCCGCCGTGACGGAATTGATATCGGTCGTGAACAAACTGCTCGGTTGATGCGCTTGGCCGGTGTTTCTGGCAAAGGCAAAGGCAGATCACCTCTCACAACCCGTAAGGCTAATGTGCCTGATCTGCGCCCGGACTTGGTCGAGCGTGAGTTCAAAGCTCAGGGCCCGAATAAACTGTGGGTGGCTGACATTACGTATGTGCGCACGAAGAAAGGCTTTGTGTATGCCGCGTTTGTCACCGACGTTTACTCTCGACGGATCGTTGGGTGGGCGTTATCAGACTCGATGCGGACGGAAGCACTGCCGCTGCAAGCTCTTAACCAGGCGATCGTGTGTGCTGAGGAAACAACAGGTCTCATTCATCATTCAGATCACGGCTCACAGTATGTCAGCGTTGTCTACAACCAGCGACTTGCCCAGCACGGGATTGCCGCTTCCACCGGAACGGTCGGGGATTCTTATGACAATGCTCTGGCAGAAAATGTTAATGGTTCCTACAAGAACGAGCTGATCCATGCTCGCAGGTGGGATGATGTTGTCGAGGTAGAAATCGCGACGTTCGAGTGGGTGTCATGGTGGAACGAGACTAGGCTCCACCAAAGCTTGGACTACCGAACCCCGGTCGAGGTCGAAACCGAATTTTGGAAGCAGAACCCGCCACAGGAAATAATAGAAATCAAGGCAAACGCCTAGGAACAAAACCCGGGGCACTTCA
>NZ_JASBOF010000051.1:0-1231 GCF_039907195.1 Corynebacterium sp. c3Ub_189
GTGGTGGGGGTGTAGGAGTCTGCCTCGTCGGCGTTAAGCCTACGGATGAAGGTGTTGTTGGTGGGTGCGTGGTTGAGGTTTATCCATCCGGCACCGGGGTGAAAGACGAGGTTGGTGTCGGGGTTGGTGGTAAACGTGTTGATGGCAACACTGGTGTGGGTGTCTTCGAGGATGAGGTCGATGAGTGCTTGTGCTGCGGTGGTGGTGGTCTGGTTGGTGTAGGCGTCGATGTGGCGGGCGATGATGGTGGCGGTAGCGCTATCGCAGGTTAGCGATAGTGTGGTGGTGTTATCTGGGTTGTAGTTGATGCGCAGTCGTGGTTCGGGTTTGTGTTCTTTGTCTTCGGGGCGCAGGTGGGTGTCGATGAAGGTGCGGATGAAACGGCGCAGGTCGGCGTCGGTGGGTACTGTTTGGTTGGGTGTGGTGGGGGTGAGGAAGTCTGCGAGTGCGGCGTCGATGGCTTCGAGGTGGTCTGGGTTGTTGTCCAGGCGGGTGAGTTCGCGGTCGATGATGCGCAGTTTGGTCAGGTCGAGTATCCAGTGCTGGCCTTGGACTTGTGTGACTAGGGGTAGTTGACGCATGCGGAAGTGGGCGCGGAGGAAGCCTAGCAGCTTGTGGTAGGAGATGCCGAGGTCTTTGGCGAGGCTGGTGAGGCTAAGGTCGACGTCGTCGTCTAGTTGGGGGAGGATGGCGCGGTAGAGGAACCAGGAGGTTTTGCGTGTGTAGGTGCCGGCTTTGCCGATGTGGTTGCCGGGTGCGTTGGTGGTGTAGAACGCCTCCGGCACAGAACCATCGTCTAGAGGATCGATGTCGGGGTGGTCACCTATGAGGAGGGTGTCTGGGTAGTCGAGGGCGGTATCTGGCTCGGGTGGGCTAAGTGTGGCAGTCATAAGTGCAGCACTCCAGAAGGAAAGACAATGTTCGTATATGTCTTCTAACGAGTGCCTTAATAGTATCCCGACTGGTGGACATGTGTTCCGGGTGGGGGTGTTTATGTTCGAATAGGATACCCTAAATCCGCAGGGATCCCCAGAGTCACACTACAACCGGCAACGGGGGTAAAAGCAAAGGTTTAGGGTTCGTTGCCTATTACTCCCCTGCCGGGGTGTTTGCACTTCCACCAGGTCTAAAGTCAATGAGAGTGTGTGGCGAAGCGTCGTCCGGTATCGCCTGCTTCCGCAAAACGTGAAAAGAAGGAGACGGTGGTTTACCGTCTCCTTCATTTTTGTTT
>NZ_JASBOF010000052.1:0-1198 GCF_039907195.1 Corynebacterium sp. c3Ub_189
CTTTAAAGCCTTCGTCTCTTATGTCACCTCCACAGCGACGTTGTCTGAACTCGCCGGGCAACAAAGGGTGAGTCGTTGGACACTTGATCGCCGATTCGAACCGTTTTGGCTCATCGACGTCCCCAACGACGGTGCCCCGCAGCGCGTCTACGATCAGATCTTCATCGACGGCACCTACACAGCGGCTGGCTGCCTACTTGTGGCAGCCAGCCGCGACCACGTCATTGCGTGGCACTGGACCAAACACGAAACCGCCCACGCATACACGCAGCTACTTCGCAAAATCGCCGAGCCACTCTGCGTCGTCCTCGACGGCGGACAAGGCGCACTCACCGCGATTAAAGCCTGCTGGCCAAACGTGATGATTCAGCGTTGTCTCGTCCACGCACAACGCGTCATCCGCCGCTACACCACCTCACGGCCGCGCACCGACGCTGGCAAAACCATCTACGCACTGGCGCTGAAACTAACCCGTGTCACCACGCTCGACCAGGCACGGGAGTGGACGCTACGCCTGCACGACTTCGGTCAGGTATTCAAAGCATTCCTCAACGAGAAAACACCCGTGCCAAAAGAACGCCGAACACCCAATAACCAGTGGGAATGGACTCATCTACGGGTACGCAAAGCCTACAACTCACTGCTGCACCTCTCGCGCAACAATTGGCTGTTTACCTACCTTAAGCCACCACCGAATGCGCTTGATCCTAACCGCTGGGCTTCAACGACAAACAGTCTTGAAGGCGGCATAAACGCCCAGCTCAAACGCATCGCCGATGCGCACCGAGGCAGGTCTGGGGAACGTCAACGAAAAATGCTTGAGTGGTACCTCCACACCAAAAAGCAACTGCCTGACGATCCGCTAAATATCGCCAGGCAGTGCAATTATGGCCAAGATCAACTCGCCAAAGTCAACGATCTTGCCGAAGAAGACCACAACAAAGCCGACCAAGAAACAGGCCGACCAGCCTTCTACGACAACGCTATCCCAACCGAGTACGAACACTCGATAGGAATCAGAAAAGGCCCCATGAAGTAACTAACCGTGTACCCGCCCCGCAACACGCCGAACGGACACACATTCTGCTACTTAACCCCCGAGCCAGACACACATTTTGACCCTTAACCCGGAACTTAGGTGAGGCGGGCTAAGATACAAGAAAAGCCGCCCGAAGGCGGCTGGTTTTGTGCGCCCGGA
>NZ_JASBOF010000053.1:0-1136 GCF_039907195.1 Corynebacterium sp. c3Ub_189
ATCGCAAAGGCGGCTACCAAGCACTCGAACCACGCTCCCGGCGCCCACACTCCAACCCCAGACAAGTGCCAGAGAGCACGGTCAAAGCAATCCTCGATATCCGACAACACCTGGAAAACACCGGCCAAGACAACGGCGCCCACACCATCCGCTGGCACCTTCAACAACAAAAAATAACCCCACTACCAGCAGCATCGACTATCCACCGCATACTCAAACGCCACGGCTACGTCATCGAACAACCTCACAAAAGGCCACGCAGTTCCTGGAAACGATTCCAAGCAGACCAACCGAACGAAACCTGGCAACTCGACTACAGCCACTGGTACCTCAACAACAACCAACGCGTAGCCATCCTGACCATCATCGACGACCACTCACGCTATGTCATCGCTTGCAAAGCCGTCGAGCACGAAACCGGCACCAACGTCATCGACACCTTCATATCCGCAGGAAACAAACATGGATTCCCTAAATCCACCCTCACCGACAACGGCAGCGTGTTCACCACAAAGCTCTACAGAAAAGCCGACACTCGCAACGGCTTCGAACAGCTACTGCTCCAAATGGGCATCCACCAAAAGAATGGAACCCCATACCATCCCCAAACCCAAGGAAAAGTCGAGCGCTTCCACCAAACACTCCAAAAAGCCCTGAACACAAGGCCATTTGCCCACAACATCGCCGAGCTAAACCAACAACTCGATGACATCATCGACTACTACAACAACCACCGACCCCACCGAGCACTCAACAGACAAACGCCAGTTCAGGCCTACAACCGACTGCCCAAAGCCCAGCCACTCGATATCCCCATCGGCACCGACAACCGCCTACGCCGAGACAAAGTCGACAACGACGGAAAAGTAACCCTCCGCTGGGCCGGCATGATGCGCAAACTCTACGTCGGAAGAAAACACCGCACCAAAGAAATCATGCTCATCTGCATCAACAACGACATCACCGCCGTTAACCCCCACACAGGCGAAATCTGGGGCCGATACCACCTAGACAAAACCAAAAAATACCACCGCAACCAACTCGGCGAAATCTAGAAAACGAACCCCCAAAACGAAGAAAGTCTCGAAACATCGAAATAGGAACGATGTCTCGAGACTTCACATGGTGCCCCCAGT
>NZ_JASBOF010000054.1:0-1088 GCF_039907195.1 Corynebacterium sp. c3Ub_189
TGAAGCGTCCTGGGTTTAGTTCCTACCTCAGCTAAGGAAGGATTGAACTATGCCTAGAAAGTATTCCGTTGAGTTCAAGGAGAAGGCGGTCCATCAGATCATCGAAATGGTCCGCCTGGAGTCCTGCTCACTGCAACGTGCCTACACGGAGATCGGTGAGCTGCTTGGAGTGTCTCACCATACGTTGCGGGCTTGGTACCGTGACAGCGCTTCAGTACGTGATGACTCTGGCGCTTCAGGTGGCGAAACAATGGAAGAAGAACTCAAGCGTCTGCGCCGCGAAAACCGTGAGCTGAAGCGAGCAAACGGGATTCTTAAGACTGCTTCGGCTTTTTTCGCAGCGGAACTCGACCGACCCACGACCAAATGATCTCTTACATCGACGCGTATAAGGATCAGTTTGGGGTCGAGGCCATCTGCCGAGTCCTTAAACAAGCAGATCGTGGATTCATCACCTCACGCGGCTACCGCAAAGCCACCACACGCGTTCCCAGTGCAAGGACCTTAAGCGATAGCCTTCTCATCCCAGAGATACAACGTGTGCATGCGCAGAATTTCTCGGTCTACGGCATCCGCAAAATGTGGCACGCGATGAACCGTGAAGGCTTTCATATCGGCCGCGACAAGACTGCACGACTGATGAAGCTAGCTGGTGTTTCCGGCCGCAGACGTGGACGAACCCCCGTGACAACGACTAGCCCGAAGAAACCGGATCATCGCCCAGACCTAGTGCAGCGAAACTTTCGAGCACAAGCACCAGGAAGGTTGTGGGTTGCCGACATTACCTACGTTCGCACCCTGTCAGGATTCGCCTACACCGCGTTTGTCGTGGATGTCTACAGTCGAAAGATTGTTGGTGTTGCTACACGCTCAACGATGCGCACCGATGCGCTACCCATGGAGGCCTTGGAGCATGCGTTAACGACTGCAGGGCGAATCCATGGAAACCAGCTGATTCACCACAGTGATCGGGGCAGCCAGTACGTGTCACTGAAGTATTCCACCGCTCTCGCGGAAGCAGGAATACGCCCGAGTGTGGGGACAGTCGGCGATTCTTATGACAATGCACTAGCCGAAACAGTCAATGG
>NZ_JASBOF010000055.1:0-964 GCF_039907195.1 Corynebacterium sp. c3Ub_189
TCCGCGAATCGGTTGGGGTAAGCCACGGCTAGTTGGTTGATGGCTTGTTTCCACCCGGTGGCTTTCGCTCCTTCAATATAGCCGTTGCACTCAATGTTGCGCTTTGCTTTCTTCGCTCGCTGGGCAGCGCGCTTGTCTTCGATGTTGCAGATCATCAGCCACAGCGTCTTTAGTGCGGCAGTATCGTTCGGGAATTGACCCCGGTTACGGGTAGCTTTACGAAGTTCGGCGTTGAGCGATTCGATCGAGTTGGTGGTGTAGAGCACCCGGCGTGCCGCCGGTGGGAACTGCAGAAACGGCACGAACCGCTCCCATGCATCACGCCAGACTTTGACCGACTGGGGGTATTTCCGGCCAAGTTCACTGGCCTCGAAAGCATCCAGGCTGGTACGTGCGGTGTCCTCGTTAGCGGCTGTGTAGACCTCACGCAGCGCGCGGGAGACTGCTTTGCGGTCCTGGTAGGACACCCACCGGTTCGCAGCCCGAATCAGGTGCACAATACAGGTCTGCACCATGGAATTCGGCCAGGTTGCCTCCACGGCTTCAGGCAGGCCTTTGAGCCCGTCGCAGCACACGATGAACACGTCTTGGACACCGCGGTTGGCCAGATCCGCACACACCGATGCCCAGAATGCGGCGCCTTCATTGTCCGCGATCCACAGTCCCAGGATGTGCTTGATGCCGTCCATATCGACACCAACCGCCATGTAGCAAGCCTTGTTGACCACGCGGTGGCCGTCACGGATCTTGACGCGTAGCGCGTCGAGGAAGATCACCGGGTAAAACTCGTCGAGCTGGCGGTTTTGCCAGATCATGACCTCGTCCAAGACCGCATCGGTAATGGTGCTGATCGTATCCGGGCTCATATCCACCCCAAGGGAGGTTGCGAGATGGTGCTGAATATCGCGCACGGTCATCCCACCGGCGTAGAGCGAGATAATCATGTCGTCGAGCTCTGTGAGCC
>NZ_JASBOF010000056.1:0-860 GCF_039907195.1 Corynebacterium sp. c3Ub_189
GGGCCTGACCCCCGGAAAGTGGACACGTCGGGGGTTAGCTATGCTGCTCTAGTCAGTGTAGCTGAATTCTCGGCTTCAAAGACGTCAGGAGCTGAAAGATTGCACCAGGAGTGCCGCCGGCGTGTGTTGTAGCGCATGCACCACCGGAAGACTTCCTGGCGGCAGGAGATCGGATTGTCAAAGACTTTCCTGTCACGCAAGATTTCCCGCTTGAGCGTGGCGTTAAACGATTCTGCTAGGGCGTTATCAGCACTCGTTCCTACCGCTCCCATAGACTGGCGCACACGCAACGACGAGCAATAGTTCCTAAAGGCTTGTGAGGTGTACACGCTGCCGTGATCGGAATGAAAAATTGCCCCGTTGAGGCTTCCACGAACCTTGCTGGCATGGGACAAAGCTTCGATAACCAGCGATACTCGCATGTGGTCTGCGAGTGCATGTCCGACAAGTTTGCGCGAGTAGGCGTCGATGACCGTGGCCAGGTACATGTTCTTGCCGCCCTTACACGGCAGGTAGGTGATGTCGCCTACATAGACCTGGTTTGGCTTATCAGCGGTGAATTTGCGGTCTACTAAATCTGGCATGACGCGGTGGCCAGGCTTACGCTTGGTAGTGATGCATCGGCGGCGTTTAGTAAAGCCTTTAAGTCCCATGGCTTTCATGATTCGTGCGACTTTCTTGTGATTTATCGGGCCAAAGCTCGTATCGGCTTTAAGGCTTGCAGCGATGCGTTTAGCACCATAAAGCCCGTATTCATCATCGAAGATGCTCTTGATTCTTGCACCAATAAGAGCATCCGAACACGTCTTTAACCTGCGTTCTTCGCGGGTTTGCACCCATTTGTAGAACGAGGAGCGATT
>NZ_JASBOF010000057.1:0-852 GCF_039907195.1 Corynebacterium sp. c3Ub_189
TGAAGTGTCCCAGGTTTTGTTCCGTTTGAGTAGATGGGAAAATCTGGAATATGCCAAGAAAATTTGACCAGGATGCAAAGGACCGTGTGGTCCGTCTCGTGGAAGATCGCATCTTGGCAGAAAATATGTCGATGCAAGCCGCGTGCCAGGCAGTAGCTCCAAAGCTGGGGGTTTCATGGCATACGGCCCGTCAATGGACTCAACAGGCCCGTCGTGCGGGAAACATCCCAGAACCTGTGCCTGAAGATTTGGCCGCGGAAAACGCGAGGCTGCGTCGTGAAAATCAAGAGCTACGCGACACTAATGAGCTGCTGAAGGCCGCTTCAGCTTTTTTCGCGTCGGAACTCGACCCAAAACGTCGGAAATGATCCGGTTCATCGATGAATACCGGGTTCGTTTCTCTGTCGAGTTCATCTGTAAGACGTTGAAGAATAACCGGTCTGGTGGGTTCATCACCTCGCGTGGCTATCGCCAGTCCAAGGCCCGTGGGTTAAGTGCTCGTCGCCTTCGTGATGCTGTGCTGGTCGAACGCATTAGAACTGTTCATCGGGATAATTACGGTGTCTACGGTGTACGGAAAATGTGGCATGCTCTCCGCCGTGACGGAATTGATATCGGTCGTGAACAAACTGCCCGTTTAATGCGCTTGGCCGGTGTTTCTGGCAAAGGCAAAGGCAGATCACCTCTCACAACCCGTAAGCCTAACGTGCCTGATCTGCGCCCAGACTTGGTCGAGCGTGAATTCAAAGCCCCCGGCCCGAACAAACTGTGGGTGGCTGACATTACGTATGTGCGCACGAAGAAAGGCTTTGTGTATGCCGCGTTTGTCACCGACGTTTACTCCCGACGGAT
>NZ_JASBOF010000058.1:0-785 GCF_039907195.1 Corynebacterium sp. c3Ub_189
TGTGAAGTCTCGAGACATCGTTCCGGTCGGTGTCTCGAGATTTTTCGTTTTCAGTTGCCCCGTTGGGGGCTGAGTTTGTTGTCTTTCTTGTTGTAGTAGATCTTTTCTTCGGTGAGTGTGTAGGCGGCGATTTGTGCCCCGGTGGCGGTTATTTTGATGTCGACATGGTTGTCGACGCAGACCATTGTGATGGGTTCTCCGCCCCATCTGCGTCCGATGTAGAGGCGGCGTAGTTTGCCGCCCCATCGCAGGGTTGTTTTGCCGTTGGTGCCTACTTTGTCGGTGCGTAGTCGGTAGTCGCGGTCTGGTTTGATTTCTGCTGGATGCGCTTTTGGTAGGGCTGTATAGGCTTCTGCGGGGGTGGTTCTGTTTAGGGCTCTATGGGGGCGTTTGTAGTTGTAGTATCCGATGATTTCTTTCAGCTGAGCGTTGAGTTCATCGAGGTTGTGAGCTGGTGTTTTATTCGAAAGGGCTAGTTTAAGGGTGTAGTGGAAGCGTTCGACTTTTCCTTGGGTTTGGGGGTGGTAGGGTTTGCCGTTTTTCTGCTTGATTCCTAGGTCGATGAGTAGTTGCTCGAAGCCGTTTCGTGCGGGGTTTGTCCGATCGGCGCTGGTTGTGAATGCTCGGCCGTTGTCGGTGAGGGTGGATTGCGGAAAGTCGTGTATTTGCCCAGCGTTAATGAAACTTTCCATGACGTTTGCCACGGTAGCGTTGTTGTAGGCGTGGCACGAGATGATGAACCGGGAGTGGTCATCCAAGATGGTGAGGATGACTACGCGCTTGTG
>NZ_JASBOF010000059.1:0-763 GCF_039907195.1 Corynebacterium sp. c3Ub_189
CCAGCGCGGTTGGGCGATTCGACATAATGGACGTTCCCGACTGAGTCGTCCGCAGTGATAGGCCTGCATAGGACGCTAGGTGCGCTGCATCGGGGAAGTCGGACATATCGCCAACAGTCATGAGGATCTGTGCTGCGCTACGTGGGCCGATGCCGGGCATGGATAAAAGAATCTCGGTTTGAGGAATGTCTTGAATGAGCTTGAGTACCTGTGCTTCTATTTCCTTGCGATGTGCTAGTTTGGCCAGTGCGTCTTTGGCGGACATTGCTACGCTAAGTTCGGGGTATTCTGCGCCGGCAATGGACACGGTCTGTGTGTGGATGGCAGCAAGCATGGCATGGATGACAGGCTCGGGATTGCGCGCTTTGTGACTGCGCGCAAAGGCTGCTAGGCGTGTTTTACCGATGCGTCGAATCTTGGTGGGGCCGCCGTATTTTGCAAGTAGGTGGAGGATCCATTTTCGGTGAATCATCTGTCCGTGCAGGACATGTTCGAAGGCAGGATTGGTTCCCACGAGCGCGGATCGCATCTGGTTAATTAGGCGTGTGTAGGCTCGGGCGAGGTCTTCGTCGATACCGTTGAGATTTTGGCTGGGTAAAGACTTCCTCAACGCGGTCGACGCTGCGCAGGGCGTCTGGAAGGTTAAGACCGGCATGGGCGATGACGTAGGCGTCGCGTACATCGGTCTTGGAGTTGCCGACGTGGATGCGAGAGAGCTGTCGCATCGCAAGCCCTGGTAGATAGCGATCGTCTGCCCTATGTG
>NZ_JASBOF010000006.1:0-117645 GCF_039907195.1 Corynebacterium sp. c3Ub_189
CTGCAGGCCTAAAAATCGCGCGCTAGATTGGTAGATATGCGTCTAGGTGTTTTAACGTCCGGCGGCGATTGCCCCGGCCTCAATGCTGTAATCCGTGCGGTAGTGCGTACCGCGTCCAATGAATTTGGAGATACCGTTGTAGGTTATGAAGACGGCTGGGTGGGCCTGATGGAAGACCGCCGGCGTGATCTTTATGACGATGCGGAAATCGACCGTATTCTGTTGCGCGGCGGCACCATCCTGGGCACCGGCCGCCTGCATCCGGATAAGTTTAAAGCAGGCCTTGACCAGATTAAGTCCAACATGGCGGATGCCGGGGTGGATGCCCTTGTCGCCATCGGTGGTGAAGGTACCCTCAAGGGCGCAAAGTGGCTTTCTGATAACGGCGTGCCGGTAGTGGGCGTGCCGAAGACCATCGATAATGACGTCAATGCCACCGACTACACCTTTGGTTTCGATACCGCCGTTTCTGTGGCCACCGATGCTATCGACCGTCTGCACACCACCGCAGAGTCCCATAACCGCATCCTGATCGTGGAGGTTATGGGCCGCCACGTGGGATGGATTGCCCTGCATGCGGGCATGGCCGGTGGTGCGCACTACACCGTGGTACCGGAGGAGCCTTTCGATATCGCGGAGATTACGAAGGCGATGGAACGCCGCTTCCAGATGGGCGAGAAGTACGGCATTATCTGCGTGGCAGAAGGCGCCCTGCCAAAGGAAGGGACGATGGACTTCGAGGCCGGTGGCGTCGATCAGTTTGGGCACCAGACTTTCAATGGCATCGGCCAGGTAATCGGCGATGAAATCAAGGCTCGCACCGGGTATGACGTACGTACGACCGTGCTGGGGCATATCCAGCGCGGCGGCACGCCGACGGCATATGACCGCGTGCTTGCTACTCGCTACGGCGTGCACGCAGCGCGCGCCATCCACGAAGGCAAGTCTGGCATGTGCGTTGCCCTCCATGGTGAGGATATTGACCTCGTCCCGCTGGAAGATGCCGTGGGCACGTTGAAGACGGTGCCGGAAACGCGTTACCGCAACGCCCAAGCGCTCTTTGGCTAGAGAAGCCCTTTCTTTTCGAATATTAAGATAGCGCTCCCACTGGGTGGGAGCGTATTCTTTTGCCCATGAGTATCGATAGCATGACAGATAATCGGGTGGAGGCGCCTGCTGCGCCCTCCTCAGCGCAAGACCGCCAAGCGCTCATTGCAGCGCTAGGCTTTCCCGTGCTCGTGATTATCGGTGGCGTGGTGGGATACCTCGCGCCAGAGACCGCAGCTTCCTTCGCCCCGCAGGTCACCCCATTGCTGGGTATTGTCATGTTCGGTATGGGCCTAACCCTCAAGCCGGTGGATTTTGCCTTGGTGGCACGCCGTCCGCTGCCCGTTCTCATCGGAGTAGTAGCGCAGTTCGTCATCATGCCGCTGGTGGCGCTGCTGGTGGTCGCGGTGATGGATCTACCCGATGCTGTAGCGGCTGGCGTTATCTTGGTGGGCTGCGCGCCCGGCGGTACGAGTTCCAACGTGGTGTCTTACCTTGCGCGCGGTGATGTGGCTCTGTCGGTGACCATGACGTCCATTTCCACCCTGTTGGCGCCGGTTCTTACCCCATTGCTGACCTTGTGGCTGGCAGGGGAGTACATGCCGGTCTCCGCCTCCGCCATGGCGTGGTCCATTGTGAAGGTCGTGCTCATTCCGGTTGTCGCCGGCATTCTCATCGGCATGATGATTCCCCGAGTGGTGGCAAAGATTAACGCGGCATTGCCGTGGATCTCGGTTGCGGCCATTTCCGCCATTGTGTGCATCGTGGTCAGCGGCGCGCACGACACCATCGCTACCGCCGGCGCACTCGTCTTTGCCGCAGTGGTAATCCACAATGGCTGCGGCTACGGCTTGGGCTACCTAGCCGGAAAGTTGGCCAAGCAGCCGGTCGCCGCACGGCGCACCATGGCCGTCGAGGTGGGAATGCAAAACTCCGGCTTGGCCACCTCCCTGGCATCGACCTATATGAACCCATTGGCCGCCCTGCCAGGTGCCGTCTTTTCGGTGTGGCACAACCTCTCTGGTGCGGTGCTGGCAGCCATCTGCCGCTATTCGGATTCCCGGAAGTAGGGCGGAAGAACTCCTAAAAATTAATCGTGACCGCAGGATAGGACTCGTCTACAAACCAGGGCTCTTTCTGCACGGTCAGAGGGGGCTGGTCTTGCTCGAAAGATAGGGTGTCGCCGTCTTTGACGGTGGCGCCTTGCAGAACATGGTCTGCGATATTGGCCAGCTTGTAATAGAGATCGGTGGGATCCATGGATTCGGTGGCCGCCTGGACTTCAGGGTGTCCGGCTTGGACCAGCCCAACGGTATAACCCAAGATTTTGTTTTCTTTTTGGGTAAGCCACACCGGAGCGATGTGCATTGGGGCAAGGTTATCCCGAAAAGCCTCGAGGAAAGTATTCGGCGCGATAGAAACGTTGCCGCGCGGGTTATGGACTATCAGGCAGTCGGGGTGCTCGGCTACCACCGCAGTGGCCTTGGAGAGTAGCTCAAGGTGATCGCGGCGGGCCTCGCGGAATTGCTTCGCGCGATCATCTTCGGTCTCTTGGGGAAGCACGGATACGAGGATTTGTGCGGTGGCGGAATCGAGGCCGCGGGAATCCGCGCTCAAAATGGGGTGGAGGCCATAGCTATCGCGAGTGGGAGGGGTATCGACGGCTTGGTAGTGCAATAGGAAGGAATCATCAAGCTCGACCATGATGCTTCCCGGATTCTTGCCCGGCATGATATCTCCCAGGCGATCGCCAAAAGTGGTGGTCAGGCGTTCGCTTACCTCCTCAGGGGTAGGGGCAGTGCGGAAGACTGCGATGTTGATCAATGGGGCATCGATAAGCGCGGCATCAACGCTATGTGGTGTAGTCATAATATTCAGCTTAGGGGCGTGAGCGCGCGGGCGCATGGACGTATTAAGATGGCACGCATGACTGCTGCGATGTATGACCTGATGGACTTCGATGAGGTCCTAGAAAAGTTCGAACCGGTAATGGGCATGGAAGTCCACGTAGAGCTGGATACGGAAACCAAGATGTTTTCTACCTCTCCTACGAACTTCAACGCAGCGCCTAATTCCAACGTTGACCCGGTCTCCCTGGGTCTGCCCGGTGCGCTGCCGGTAGTTAACTCCAAGGGCGTGGAGGGCGCCATCAAGATTGGCCTGGCGCTTAATTGCTCCATTGCGGAGTCCTCCCGCTTTGCCCGCAAGAATTACTTTTACCCGGACCAGCCGAAGAACTATCAGATTTCCCAGTACGACGAGCCGATTGCCTATGACGGCTACCTGGACGTTGTACTGGAAGACGGCACCGAGTGGCGCGTGGAAATCGAGCGTGCCCACATGGAGGAAGACACCGGCAAGCTGACCCACCTCGGTGGTGCAGACGGCCGTATTCACGGCGCCACGGCATCCCTGGTGGATTGTAACCGTGCGGGCATTCCTCTCATTGAGATCGTTACCAAGCCGATCATTGGCGCCGGTGAGCGCGCGCCCGAGGTGGCTAAGGCCTACGTTTCCGCGCTGCGTGAGCTCGTTGCAGCCTTGGGCGTTTCCGACGCCCGCATGGATCAAGGCTCCATGCGTGTGGACTCCAACCTATCCCTGCGCCCGGTGGGCCAGGAAGAGTTTGGTACCCGCACCGAGACCAAGAACATTAACTCCCTGCGTTCCGTGGAGCAGGCGGTTCGCTTCGAAATGCAGCGCCAGGCGCAGGTGCTTGAAGATGGCGGCACCATTGATCAGGAAACCCGCCACTATCAAGAGACCGACGGCACCACCGCCAAGGGTCGTCCAAAGGAGACGGCGGAGGACTACCGTTACTTCAACGATCCGGACCTGCCGCCGGTCATCGCACCGCGCGAGTGGGTAGAAGAGCTGCGCCAGACCCTTCCGGAGCTGCCATGGGTTCGCCGTGCGCGCATCCAGGAAGAGTGGGGCATCAAGGATGAGGAGATGCGCGACTTGGTCAACGCCGGCGCCCTCGACCTCATCGTGGATACCGTTGAGGCCGGCGCGAAGCCGGACGAGGCGCGCTCCTGGTGGGTTTCCTACCTGGCCGGCAAGGCCAACGAGCAGGAGACCGATCTTGCTGGTCTGTCCATTACCCCGCAGCACGTGGCGCGCGTTATCGCGCTCGTCAATGAGGGCAAGCTGACCACCAAGCTCGCGCGCAAGGCCGTTGACGGTGTGTTGGCGGGCGAGGGTGACGTCGACGAGGTCGTCGAAAAGCGCGGCTTGGAGGTCGTGCGCGATGACGGCGCCATCGAGAAGGCCGTAGATGACGCGCTGGCCGCCAACCCGGACATTGTGGAAAAGTACCGTGCCGGCAATAAGAAGGTCACCGGTGCCATCGTGGGTGCGGTCATGAAGGCCACCCAGGGCAAGGCCGATCCGGGCCAGGTCAATAAGCTCATCGCAGAGAAGCTGAACTAAGACCCCCACATAGCCAGCCGCGTCTATCCCTCCTCAACGAGAGGGGCGTGGCTGGCCTTTTTGGTTTTCCTTCCCCGTTAGAGTTGGTGACTATTTTCGTTAGGCGAGGTCAGTGGGGTTACGCGTAGGGTCGTGGGCATGACAATTAAGAGCAAAGTATTGCAAAAGGAAAGCCCTGAAGCACCATTCAAGGTCGTAGAAATCGAGCGCCGCGATCCGCGAGAAGACGACGTGGTCATTGATATCAAGGCTGCAGGCATCTGCCACTCCGATATTCACACGATCCGCAACGAGTGGGGCCAGGCCCACTTCCCCCTGACGGTGGGCCATGAGATCGCCGGCGTTGTGGAAGCTGTGGGCGATAAGGTCACCAAGTTCAAGGTGGGCGACCGCGTTGGCGTGGGCTGCCTGGTGAACTCCTGTGGCGAGTGCGAACAGTGCCGCAACGGCCAGGAGCAGAACTGCCTGAACGGCAATGTGGGCACCTATAACTCCGAAGATGTAGACGGCACCATTACTCAAGGCGGCTATGCTCAGAAGGTGGTAGTCAACGAAAACTTTGTGTGCACCATCCCGGAGGGCATCGACTTTGACGTCGCAGCCCCGCTGCTGTGCGCCGGAATCACCACCTATTCGCCGCTGGCCCGCTGGCAGGTCAAGGAAGGCGATAAGGTTGCCGTAGTAGGCCTTGGCGGCTTGGGCCACATGGGTGTGCAGATCGCTGCGGCAAAGGGCGCGGAAGTAACCGTGATTTCCCGCTCCCTGCGCAAGGAAAAGGAAGCCTATGAGCTGGGTGCGAAGCACATTCTGGCCACCGGTGAGGACGAAGACTTCTTTGCCAACCACCGTGGCGAATTCGATGTCATCTTGTCCACCATTTCTGCCCAGTACTCCCTCAATGACTATCTACAGCTGCTGAAGCCGCGCGGCATCATGTCCGTTGTGGGACTTCCGCCGGAGGAGCTGGGAGTACACATGAGCAGCCTCGTCGGCGGCGGCAAGGTGCTTACGGGCAATAACATCGGCGGCATTGCAGAGACCCAGGAGATGCTGGACTTCTGTGCCGAGCACGGTATCGGCGCCGTCATTGAAAAGATCGGCGTTAACGATGTTGACGACGCTTATGAGCGCGTGGTGGCAGGCGATGTAAAGTTCCGCTTCGTGATTGATACCGCGACCTTCGACGACTAAAGCGTTAGGTTGATTTCGCTGCATCCCCAAATGTGATTTATCACAACATCGGTATGTGCCAGTAGGTGTTTAACGGGTCACTTACGTACCATTCCTTAAGGAACGCATATCGGTGTTGTGTTGCCCACGTGCTGGGGGAGTGGGGGACAAGGGGCCGCGCACACTAGTATGCGAGAGATATTCGCTACAAAAGTTAGGCAACTGTGTCTTCTAAAAACATTATCGCCATCGCTATGTCCTTCGTGGGCTTGCTGGTCGGCGCCGGCTTTGCCACAGGCCAAGAGGTGGTGCAGTACTTCACCGCCTTCGGTTCCTGGGGTATTCCCGGCATCATTATCGCCGCACTCATCATGACCCTTGCCGGTACCGTGTTCTTGCAGCTGGGCAGTTACTTCCACGCTTCTGAGCACAACACCGTTTTTCGCAATGTCACCCACCCGATCGTCTCCAAGTTGCTGGACATCGCGGTCATCATCACCCTCTTTGCTATTGGCTTTGTGATGTTGGCTGGCGCGGGTTCCAATATGGAGCAGCAATTTGGCTGGAAGACTTGGATCGGCTCCACGCTCATGCTGGTCTTGGTTTTGATTGTCGGCATGCTCGACGTGGACAAGGTATCCAAGGTTATTGGTGCCGTAACGCCGACCATCATCATTGCGGTCATCGGCGTGGCCATCTACACCGGCCTCAATATGCCGGATGACATCGGCGCAGCTATGGATGCCTCCAGCCAGATCGACACCCCGATTGGTAACTGGCTCATTTCCGCACTCAACTACAACGGCCTTGCCCTGATGCTCGCCGTGTCCATGTCCCTGGTTATCGGTGGCGATAATATTAGTCCGCGCGAGGCCGGTTGGGGCGGCGTTGTAGGCGGCGTCATCTACTCCATCATGATGGGCCTTGCCGGATTCTCCTTGCTGATGAACTCGGACAAGGCACAGGGCTCCGATATTCCGATGCTGTCTCTGGTAGATAGCGTTAACCCGACGCTCGGCTCCATCATGGCGGTCATCATCTACTTGATGATCTTCAATACTGCTATCGGCATGTTCTACGCTTTGGGCAAGCGCCTATCTGCCGGTCATGAGAAGCGCTTCCCGGTTATCTTTATCGTTGGCTGCTTGGCCGGTTTTGCCGTGTCCTTCGCCGGCTTTAAGACCCTGATGAACTACATCTACCCAGTCATCGGCTACATGGGCATTCTGATGGTGGCCATCTTGGTCTTTGCTTGGTTCCGCAGCCAGTCTCAGATCCAGGATGAGGCCGTGCGCCGTGAGCGCGTACGTGCCCTCATGCACCTGAAGCTGCACCCAGACAAGGACTACGACGCCGAGCGCTACGACGATGAAATTGGCCAGCACATCGAGGACTCCAATATGGACAATGAGGCCCTCTATGATGAGCTGGTGGAGGAAGTCACCGAAGAGCTCGATGGCGACGACGACGTGGACTTTGACAAGGAAAAGTACGAAGAAAATCGCCACGATCACTCTTACTACACCGAGCGTGATGCGGTAGAAACTGACCGCACCCCGGAAGAAATTGAAAAGTGGGTCGAAGAAACCGGCGCATCCGGCGACCCTGAGGAAGATGAGGAGCTGCCAAAGGCTGACAATTCCAAGAATTAAGCGGACAATGGGGTGCCATGAGTATCTATGCACCCGCATCTGACCGTTATGATTCGATGGAGTACCGCCGAGTAGGCAACTCTGGGCTGAAGCTGCCGGCCATTTCCCTTGGCCTATGGCAGAACTTCGGTGACGACCGTCCCCTGGCCACGCAGCGCGACATCCTGCGCGCGGCGTATGACCGGGGGATTACTCATTTCGATTTGGCCAATAACTATGGCCCTGAACCAGGCGCCGCAGAGGACAACTTCGGACGCATCTTCGCCCGTGATTTTCGTCCCTTCCGCGATGAAATGATCATCTCCTCCAAGGCCGGCTGGGTAATGAATGATTCGCCCTACGGTTTCGGCGGCTCCCGCAAGTACCTGGTGAGCTCCTTGGACGCTTCTCTGAAGCGCATGGGCTTGGATTACGTGGACATCTTCTACCACCACCGTCCGGACCCGGATACCCCGCTGGAGGAGACCCTGTATGCACTGCGCGATATCGTAGCCTCCGGCAAGGCCCTGTATGTGGGCATTTCTTCCTATGGCCCGGAGCTCACCGATGAGGCCGTGGAGTTTATGGAAGATGAGGGCTGCCCGCTGCTGATTCATCAGCCCAGCTATTCCATTCTGAATCGTTGGATTGAGCGCCCGGGCGAAGACGGCGAGTCGCTGCTTGATGTTACGGCGCGCACTGGCCTGGGCGTTATCGGCTTCGGCCCGTTGGCACAGGGCATGCTGACGGACCGCTATATCGACGGCATCCCTGCAGATTCGCGTGCGGCGAAGAATAAGACCCTGGAAAAGGACTGGCTCAATGAGGAAAACCTTTCCATGATCCGCTCGTTCAACGATATTGCAGGCGAGCGCGGGCAGTCTCTGGCTCAGATGGCCATCTCGTGGGTGCTGCGTGATCAGGGCGATCGCACGCTTACCTCGGCGCTGTTGGGTGCTTCTTCTGTGGAGCAGCTCGAGCACAACCTGGGCGCGCTGGACAAGCTTGACTTCAGCGCGGAGGAGCTGGCTGCGATTGACGACGCCGCCCATGACGCCGGCATCAACCGCTGGGCAGGCGCCACCGCCTCCCGCGTTCGCGGCGACTAGGCGCAGTGGTGCTCGTTCCCTAGAGCAGGAGCAACTTGAGCGTTAGGCCAATCATGATGACGCCGATGCCGAAGTTGATCCAGCGCCACACTGTGGGTCGGGACAGCACGTGGGAGAAGCGCGCCGCGCCAAAGCCGATGAAGGGGAACCAGGTGAAGCTGGCGCAGATTGCACCCACGGCGAAAAGCCAGCGCCCCGATTCACCATATTGATTAGCAATGCTGCCGAGCATGACCACTACGTCTACGTAGGCGCCTGGGTTGAGCCATGTTAAGGCCAGGGCGGTCAATAGCGGCTTAACCCATGAAGGGGAGCGCTTGATCTCGACGCGAGTTGCAGTCTTGGTCGTGCTGCGCGCCCTAGAGCCATCGAAGGAAGCGACTTCCTGCGGTGCCTTCGGCTGCGTGGATTCCACCTCGATGGCCTCGCCTTTGGTCTTGAACGCATCGCGGAAGCAGGTAAAGGTGAAATACGCCAGGTAAGCGGCGCCAACATATTTCAAAACCTGCAGGGCGTTGGGGAACTTTTCTACCAAATAGCCCACGCCGGCCGTGCCGGAGGTGATCAGGATGACGTCGGAAAGCGCGCAGACGACAATGATGAGGCCAATGTGGTCGCGGCGAATGCCGTACTTGAGCAGCATGGCATTTTGCGGGCCGACGGCCACGATGAGTGATAATCCCAGGAAGAAACCAGCAAGCACGATGGACATGCCTTCCAGTGTGAATTCCTGGCCTGAATTAGTCCAGTTAATGAATCTACAGTTGGTTTAGAATAGCTTCATGAACCCGGTGCACTTAGAAACTTTGCTTGCCATCGTGGACGAAGGCAGCTTCGATGTTGCCGCTGCCGTACTCGGTATATCGCCGTCTGCGGTAAGCCAAAGAATTAAGGCCCTAGAGTCGAGCACCGGTCGAGTGCTCCTTCGCCGTGCTACCCCGGTAACCGCGACAGAAGCGGGGGAGATCTTGGTGCAATCCGCACGCCGCATGGCGTTGGTACAGGCAGAGACGGATGCCCGCCTAGGCCACCGCCTGGCCCGGGTCCCGCTCTCAGTCGCTGTGAACTCGGATTCCCTAGCGACATGGTTCCGCAGGGTGCTTAGCGATACCGCGCGGCGAGGTGATGTCGCCCTGCGCATCCGGATTGAGGATGAGGCCCGCACCCTGGCCATGTTGCGGCGTGGAGATGTGCTTGGCGCGGTAACGAGGGAAGCCACACCGGTCTCAGGGTGTGAGTCTAGCTTTTTGGGTACGATGCGTTACTTCCCAGTCGCGGCGCCGCATATTGCAGAAAGCTTTCATAGTGGCCGCTTGACCTGGGAAACCATGCCGCTGGTGGGATATGGGCCTAACGACCAGGTTTTGGACGATGCGATGCGGGAGCGCTTCATTGATTCGTCCGTGGTGCGTGCCCGGGTGTCACAGATCCCTTCGTCCGAGGGCTACCTCGAGGCCGTTCGCGTTGGCCTGGGGTGGGGATTGCTGCCCCAAGCTCAAGCGCTGCCCCTACTGGCGGCAAAAGAGCTGGTGCTTCTCGACGACTCCCCGCTCGATATCGACCTTTACTGGCAGCGTTGGCGATTGGAATCGGAGGTATTGGGTGAACTTACGCGTTCGGTCATCGAAGCTGCGAGCGGCTTGGTGGCCACATAGCGCGCAAGCTCGTGCGGCGCGCCGTGGTGGGTACCACAAAAGTGCAGGCACGTGCCCTAAGTTGGAGCTATGAGCGATAAGCAGCAACCGGATAAAGCCACCCCGTTTGATGAGGATATGGACGTGCCTACATACAACGCGAAGCCCGCTAGCAAGGATTCTGTCTCCGGCCAGGAGAAATCTAAGCCGGGCCTCTTCGAGCGCGCCGGCCGCGCCGAGCCGCAGGAGATCAAGCCTTCCCAGGCGCAGCAGGACCACCCGGAAACCGAGGTACTGTCCTATTCCAGTGCAAATGAAGCCGCACGTCAGGACAGCGGTGCAGGCGAGGAGACCGTAGCCTTCGCGCAGCCGGAGTCCACCACGCAGGCTAGCACAGAGCAAGAGACGGAACTTGCTACTGCCGACGCCCCCGTGGAGAGCACCCTCAGCACCGAAACCGCAGAGGAGCGCGAGGCACGCCTACAGGCGGGACAAGAAGAAAAGGAAGGCTATCAGCGCTATGGTCGCCGCGGCACCATCGACTTCGGCCTTCTATTCATCCGCTTGGCGCTGAGCGCTTACCTTATCGTCGCCGGTGCAAAGGCTTTCTTTACCCTTGGCGATAGTGAGGGATTGTCCGGCCTGGAAGGCGATTTTGCCAACTATGCATGGGATACCGCACTGTCTATCGCGGTGCCGACCATGCAGCTTATCGCTGGTGTCTTCTTGCTGCTCGGCCTCATTACGCCGCTGGCTGCCATGCTTGGTCTGGTGGTGACCGGCTTTACCGCCGTCCACGAGCTCGCCCAGACCGATGCCGGCCTGGATGTCTTTAGCTGGCCGGAATCCGTATGGCTTTCCTTGGTCCTCTTTGTCATAGCAGTGGGCCTGCAGTTTACTGGCCCAGGCTTTATCTCCCTAGACTTCAAGCGTTCCTGGGCACGCCGCCCGCTGGGTACTTCCTGGGCCTTTGTTCTCATCGGCATCGCCATCCTCGCCGCACTCTGGTTCTTCGGCGCAGGCGTTAATCCGTTGAACTAGGCGCTAATAGATTGTCCGTCGCAATAGCGGCGGATTTTCTTTTGCTCTTGCTTTCCATGGCGGAAAGTATGATACTTTCTAAAGTGGAAAACAACGAAAAGTCGAAGGTGAAAGGAACGGCGAGAATGGATGAAAGCGTGCACGAGGCACTGTCCTTCAACGAGGAAGTGGAGAAGGAGCAAAGCGACGGACGGAAGACTGCGCTTAATGCCTTGTTTGCTGCAGCGTTGGCGGTACTTTGGTTTATCTTGAGCCAATGGGGGAATGGCATACCGTGGTGGTTGTCCCTTGGTTTAGTGGTGGTCTGCGTGGGAGTGGCTCTCTGGGTTGGCGCTCAGAAGCGCAACGTGCGCGCAGGTTATAGGCAAGATCCCTTCGCCCAGCCGCAGCCGGATAAGAAATACTATTTCGGAATCATTCTGATATTTTGCCCTACGTTCCCCCAGATCTTCCTCGAAGGACACCTGGCCACTGCGGCTGTAGTATTCACGCTGTGGGGCATCGCTGTATTTTGGGTTTTCAATTCCGGTGCGATGGATCTGTCCACGCGGGACAGTGCAAGTGGCAAGCGGGCAAGCGGCGATGAATGAGCTCGATCCAGTAATCCACCCGCTTAATCGCTTTAAAATTTGTGCGGTGCTCAACGCGGCTGGAGCAGTGGAAGGCGCCATCAACAAAGAGATGCGCTTTGCCGCGATTCGAGACAAGGTGAATCAATCCGATGCCACGCTGTCTAAGCAGCTAAGCGCACTGGAAAAAGAGGGGTATATCAGTCGCTTTCGCGAGTACGGGTCCTCGCGTGGCAAGGACACGGTATGGGTGATGCTCACGGCAAAAGGTAAGGCCGCATTCGATTCGCACCTTGCAGCGCTTAAGACACTAGCGGGGCAGGAGTAGCGGTACTCGAGTTCTGGGTAATGCGCTGGGAGGCATAGAAAGCGGCTGCGAAAAGTGCGACGGTAAGCACGGTGAGCCAGACAAAGTCATCCACCCAGAACTTTTGGTAGCGCTCCATGGCGTGGACATCGACTTGATCGCCCCACCACCACTTAGGTGGAACTGTCAGTAGCATGGCTGCCCAGGCGATAAGGACGGTCAGGAGGCTGCCCGCGGCCCAACCTGACGGCAGCCAGGTCCAGGCGCGGTAGACAAAGACCGGGATGATGAGCGTGAGCCAGACCCAGTGGTGCGACCAGGAAACAGGGGAGATGAGGAGGAGGGTGAGGGCGGTGACCAATTGGGCGTCGACAAGCAGATGCTCCTCGCACAGTCGCTTGATAAGCCACGCCGAGATAGCAACAACCACGAGGGAGGCTGCGAGCCACGCAAGGTTGATGGTCAGTCCATTGGCCTCCATGGCTTCCGAAGAGGAATACATGCGCTGAATAGCGCCCTTGATGGAACTATTGGACTGGTAGTCGGTTGCCACGCCGAAATCGCCGCCAGAGCCCATATCGAGCAATTTAGAGCTGAAGAACTCCACGAACGCGTCCCAGCGGAAGGCTGCGGCAAGCAGCGTGGCAGCGACTGCGGAAAGGAAGGCCGTGGCAATCTGCTTCCATTCCTTGCGCACGAGGAAGTAGAGCAGCATTGCCAGCGGGGTAATTTTGATAGCGGCGGCTAGGCCAATCAAGATACCTTGGGGCAAGAAGCGCTTGCGTGGAACCAGGTCGAGGATAACCAGCGTCATCACCACGATATTGATCTGCGCAAAACCATTGTTGAGGTCAACCGGCTCAAAGCGCAAGGCAATGGCCCAGGCAATGGCGGTAATGGGTAAGAGGAACTCCGGCTTCTTCAGCACCGCCTTGAAGACAAAGTAGAGGCAGACGAGCAGGAGCAGATCGGACAGGACGACCATGATGTCGCCCGCCATATCGTGGTCAATGCCGTCAAAGGCCGTGAGCGGAACCATGACGAGCGCGCCAAAGGGTGGATAAATGAAGGGAAGTTCAATGTCCCCGGCTAACATGGGTTCGCTATAGACGGAGCGGTGCTCAAGGAAGGCCTTGACACCCTCGCGGTAGACCACCATGTCAATGGGAAAGTCCGTGATGCGGGTGTCTTGAACAACCTTCCTGGCGCCAAAAATGAGGCCCAGCAGAGCTAAGGCATAACGGAAAAATGGGGTGCGCGCGAGTTTCATCGCAGTACACTTTATGCGATCTGCAGGTAAACGGGCGTGCACCCCACCGAGGCTCACAGGGATTTAGCAGTTAATACTGGCTAATTCACATGGCCATCGACCACGCGCACCGCGCCGCGATCGGCAGAGGTGGCCATGGCTGCATACGCACGCAGTGCCTTGGTGATGGGGCGGTTGCGGTTCACTGGAGTCCACGGTTGCTCGCGCTGTTCCTGGGCGGCTCTGCGGCGCTCCAGCACGTCCTCGTCCACATCGAGGGTGAGTTGGCGCTCGTGGATATTGATGGTGACGGTGTCGCCATTTTCGATGAGCCCGATAAGGCCCTGGTGGGCTGCCTCCGGGGAGATATGGCCGATGGACAGGCCGGAGGTGCCGCCGGAAAAGCGGCCGTCGGTAATCAAGGCGCATGCCTTGCCTAAACCGGCGCCCTTGAGGAAGGAGGTTGGGTGGAGCATTTCCTGCATGCCAGGGCCGCCGGACGGGCCTTCATAGCGAATGACCACCACGTCGCCGGGTTGGACTTCCTTATTCAGGATTATCGATACGGCCTCCTCCTGGGATTCCACCACTCGGGCAGGTCCGGAGAAGGTCCACAGCTCTTCTTCAACGCCCGCTGCCTTCACAATGGCACCGTCTGGAGCCAGGTTTCCGCGCAGGACAACCAGGCCGCCGTCGGAAGAAAAGGCATGATCGGCGTCGTGAATGCAGCCATTAGTGGCGTCAGTATCGAGCTCGTCCCAGCGGTTGGATTGGGAAAATGGTTCGGTAGTGCGCACGCCGCCCGGTGCGGCGTAGTACAGTTCGCGGGCCTCATCGGTGGCGTTCGGGTTGCGGATATCCCAGGCATCGAGCCACTGCTCGGCGTTGTCATAGAGCGCCGTATGCACCTTCAAGTTCAGGTGTCCGGCGCGGCGAAGCTCGCCCAAGATGGCGGGGATGCCGCCAGCGCGGTGGACATCCTCAATGTGGTAGGTGCCATTGGGCGCGACCTTGGACAGGCAGGGCACGCGGTAGGAGATGTCATTAATGTCATCGAGGGTGAAATCCACCTCGCCCTCCTGTGCGGCTGCGAGCGTGTGCAGGATGGTGTTGGTGGAGCCGCCCATGGCCATGTCTAGCGCCATGGCATTGGTGAAGGCTTCCTTGGTGGCGATATTGCGGGGGAGAACGGACTCGTCCTCCTCGCCGTAATAGCGGCGGCACATATCGACGATGGTGGAGCCAGCCTTTTCAAATAGGCTGCGGCGGGCCGTGTGGGTAGCCAGGGTGGTGCCGTTGCCAGGCAGTGCCAAGCCGAGTGCCTCGGTCAGGCAGTTCATGGAATTGGCGGTAAACATGCCAGAACAGGAGCCGCAGGTGGGGCAGGCGGATTCCTCTACCTGGGTTAAGTCTTCATCAGATACCGCGTCGTTGGCCGAGGCGGTAATGGCGGTGATGAGGTCGGTGGGGGCGTGGGCGACGCCATCAACCACGACGGCTTTGCCGGCCTCCATCGGTCCACCAGAGACGAAGATAGTGGGAATGTTCAGGCGCAGCGCCGCATTGAGCATGCCCGGGGTGATTTTATCGCAATTAGAGATACATACCAGGGCGTCGGCAGTGTGGGCATTGGCCATGTACTCGATGGAATCGGAGATGATTTCGCGTGAAGGCAGCGAGTAGAGCATGCCGCTATGTCCCATGGCGATGCCATCATCGACGGCGATGGTATTGAATTCCTTGGGTACGCCGCCGGCCGCGCGCACGGCGTCGGCGACGATATCGCCAACGTTTTTAAGGTGTACGTGGCCGGGGACGAATTGGGTGTAGGAGTTGGCGATGGCGACGATCGGTTTGCCAAAGTCATTTTCCTTGGTGCCGGTGGCCCGCCAGAGGGCGCGGGCGCCAGAGGCTTGGCGGCCGACGGTAGTTACTTTTGAACGCAGCGGGAACATGGTTTTCAGTCACCATTCCTTCAAGGGATGTGGGGGAGTGTAGGCGGCGTATTTAGTTTTCGGCCGAAGGCTTGAGCTCGGGGTGGCGCTCGAGGTAGTCCTCATACTCTTCTTTGCTGAGGAGGACTTGTTGGCCGTCACGGTGGACAATGACCACCTTGTCATCTGCCGCTTCACGGCCCTGGGTAAGGGCATCAGGGATGCGGCCGCGGGAGGCCTCCGAAAGTCGCGGGAGCGAGTTAAAGGTAACGCCGGGCAAGCTGTGCTCCGCGCCGGCCGTGGTGCGAGCGAAGGCGCGGGCGCGTTGGAAGCCGATTCCGGCAAAATCGTCCCATGCGATCTGGATATTCTTCCGGAAGGCGTAGGAGATAGCGATTCCGGATTCGGAGACTTTGGTGCGGGATTTTATGACCCACCACAATCCGAGGATGGGGATAATGAACAGCCATGCGAGGTATTTGGGGGCCCATCCGATGCTCAGCAGAGCAATGGCGGACAGGATGAGGATGCCCAGGATATGGTCGCGGGATGGCTTGAAAACCTCTGCCTGGGTGGTGGACTGACGAGGTTTATTGTCCTTAGGTGGTGGAGTCATAGTGTGCAAGCCTAATTCACTTAGGCGGGCAAGGGCGAACCTATTTTTCAGGCGTGTCCCATCACATGGGAATGTGATCCCAAAAGGGGGTAATCGGCACGTGCGCAATACCTATCAGTGTATAGTCATGCCCATGATCATTATTCGACTTCAGGTAGTACCAACGCGGTGGTGACCGCGACGACCGATGACGTCGACGCATTTCGCCCCCGCAGACAGACAAGCCCGCGGGGGCTTTGTTCATATCTGGGGCCGGTATCGATGATGATCAGGACCTGTAAAAGACCAATTCAAGGAGCACATTAACCGTGGTTACGACAACTTCGCCCACGCCCGCTTCGGTGGCTGCGGCCTCACGCGCCCACGCTCCGGAGCGGATGAGTGGTGCCCACGCCATTGTCCGCACTCTCGAAGACTTGGGAACCGATCTCGTCTTCGGCATTCCAGGCGGTGCCGTGCTTCCTCTTTACGATGCTTTGCACACCTCGACCAAGCTGCGGCACGTGCTCACCCGCCATGAACAGGGTGCCGGCCACGCTGCCGAAGGCTATGCCCAAGCTTCCGGCAAGGTAGGCGTATGCATTGCCACCTCCGGGCCGGGTGCGACCAACTTAGTGACAGCGCTTGCCGACGCAAACCTGGACTCCGTTCCCATCGTCGCCATCACCGGCCAGGTGGGCAGCAACCTATTGGGAACCGATGCCTTCCAAGAGGCCGATATCCGCGGCGTGACGATGCCGATTACCAAGCACAACTACATCGTGACAGAACCCAGCCAGATTCCAGCTGCCATTGCAGCCGCATTCCATCTGGCTTCTACGGGCCGTCCGGGGCCGGTCTTGGTGGATATCCCAAAGGACGTGCAAAACGATGAATTGGAATATTCCTTCCCGGCTACGTTTGATCTGCCTGGATATAAACCGACGACCAAGCCGCATCATCGCCAGATCGTGCAAGCGGTTGAGCTCATTGCACAGGCAGAAAAGCCGGTCATCTATGCCGGTGGCGGTGTCATCAAGGCTGAGGCGGCCAAGGAGCTGCGCGAGTTTGCGGAATTTTCCGGAATCCCCGTCGTGACTACGCTCATGGCCTTAGGTGCCTTTCCGGAATCTCATCCGCTGCACATGGGGATGCCGGGCATGCATGGCACCGTCCCTGCAGTTGCGGCCATGCAGCGAGCTGACCTGTTGATTACTATCGGCGCGCGATTTGATGATCGAGTAACCGGTGATACCTCCACTTTTGCCCCTGGGGCCCAGGTAATTCATGCTGATATTGACCCGGCTGAAATTGGGAAAATCCGCGACGTTGCCGTGCCAATCGTGGGTGATGCCCGCAACGTGTTGGCAGGTCTCTTAAAGGAGTACCGCAAAAACTCCGCGGTGAATTCTCCGCAGGTAGGCCCATGGCGAGATTACCTCGATAGGCTCAAGAAACGGTTCCCCCGTGGCTATGATCCCACTCCGGATGGGCAGCTCAATCCCCAATTTGTGTTGGAAAAGCTGAGTGAAACCGTAGGTCCTGAGGCTATCTACTGTGCCGGTGTGGGGCAGCACCAGATGTGGTCGGCACAGTTCATTGACTTTGAACACCCACGCTCCTGGATCAACTCCGGCGGTGCCGGAACTATGGGCTATGCCGTGCCGGCGGCCCTCGGTGCCAAGGCAGCATGCCCGGATAAGGAGGTGTGGGCGATTGACGGTGACGGTTGCTTCCAAATGACCAACCAGGAGCTCACCACCGCGGCATTGGAGGGCTTTCCGTTTAAGGTTGCCGTCATTAATAACGGCAACCTCGGCATGGTCCGTCAGTGGCAGACACTGTTTTTTAATGAGAACTACTCCAATACCAAGCTGCGAGAACGGGATGTCTATACCCCAGACTTCGTACGACTAGCAGAGGCGCTGGGGTGCGAGGCCATCCGCGTCACCTGTGAGGAAGAAGTGGTGCCGGCCATTGAACGGGCCCGCGCAATCAATGACCGCCCCGTGGTCATTGACTTCATCGTTGGTGAGGATGCCCAAGTCTGGCCAATGATCGGTGGTGGGGCGTCTAACGAGGAAATTCAGTATGCCCGCGGCTTGCGCCCGCTGTTTGATGAAAATGAATCGGCAGCAGAAACTCCTGCCGATATCGACGAGACTATCCAGGAGGTATAGGCATGGCCCCCAGTGACGTTTCCCGGCATACCCTGTCGGTCCTGGTAGAAGACGTAGAGGGAATTTTGTCGCGCGTGACGGGCATGTTTTCCCGACGTGGATACAGCATCATTTCGCTGGTTTCTGCCCAAACGGAAAATCCAGGGATTAACCGGCTGACCATCGTGGTCGATGCTTCCGAAAGGATTATGGAACAGGTGACCAAGCAGCTCAACAAGATTGTGCCGGTCATCAAGGTGGTGGAGCTCGAAACGGACTCGACCGTGGCGCGAGCCCTGATGCTGGTCAAGGTGGCTGCGAATAATGCCAACCGGCCGCAGGTGGTCGATGCCGTTAATATCTTCCGTGCCCGCGTGGTAGACGTGGCACAAGAATCGGTGGTCGTGGAGGCTACCGGCACCCCTGGAAAGCTGGCGGCGCTTCTCGATGTCCTGGAGCCATTCGGTGTGCTCGAGCTGGTGCAGTCTGGTGACGTGGCCTTGGGGCGTGGTCCCAAGGCGATGGCACCCCCGCGAAATTATATCCCATCATATGGGCATAGCGTCTCATGCAGTGGTACAGTGCTAGGTGGGACGTTGATTCATTGAACTTACAATCACTACAGAATTGAGGACTACAACATGGCTATTGAAACCTTTTACGACGATGATGCGGATCTGTCTATCATTCAGGGTCGTAAGGTAGCCGTTATCGGATACGGCTCCCAGGGGCACGCGCACTCGCAGAACCTGCGCGATTCCGGCGTGGAGGTTGTTATTGGTCTGCGTGAAGGCTCCAAGTCGGCCGAAAAGGCTGAGGAGGCAGGCTTTGCGGTCAAGACCGTTGCAGAGGCTGCCAAGTGGGCGGATGTAATCATGCTGCTGGCACCAGATACCTCTCAGAAGCAGATCTTTGAAGATGAAATTGCCCCCAATCTGGAAGATGGCAATGCGCTGCTGTTCGGACACGGCTTGAATATTCACTTCAAGCTGATTGAACCACAGGCCAATGTCACTGTCGGCATGGTTGCCCCTAAGGGCCCTGGACATCTGGTTCGCCGCCAGTTCGTTGACGGCAAGGGCGTTCCGTGCCTGATTGCTACCGAACAGGATCCTAAGGGCGAAGGCCATGATCTGACCCTGTCTTATGCAGCAGCTATCGGTGGTGCGCGTGCCGGCGTTATCCCGACTACCTTCGAAGCAGAGACGGTTACTGACCTCTTTGGCGAGCAGGCCGTCCTGTGCGGTGGCGTAGAGTTCCTGATTCGTACCGGCTTCGAGGTTCTGACTGAGGCTGGCTACGAGCCGGAAATGGCCTACTTTGAGGTACTGCACGAGATGAAGCTCATCGTGGACCTGATGTTTGAGGGCGGCATCGCCAACATGAACTACTCGGTATCTGATACCGCCGAGTTTGGCGGCTACATTTCTGGCCCTCGTGTTATTGATGCCGATGCCAAGCAGCGCATGAAGGATATCTTGTCCGATATCCAGGACGGCACCTTCACCAAGCGCCTGCTGGCCAATATTGAGGGCGGCAACAAGGAGCTGGAGAGTCTGCGTGAGGAATTTGCGCAGCACGAAATTGAAAAGACCGGCACCAAGCTGCGCGATTTGATGAGCTGGGTCAAGAACCCGCTGGATGCTACTGCCTAGGAATAACAGGCGGCGTCTGTGGCGCACACCCACGGTGAACAGGCATGTTTACCGTGGGTTTTGCTTTATTTGTGTCAGGTAAAACTCCGGTGCGGGGAGTAGGATGAGGGCCATGGGTTTTACGACGCCAAGCTATGATCTCAAAGACCTTTTTGCACGAATTGATCGCGGGGATATCCAGCTACCTGACTTCCAGCGCAGCTATGCCTGGGATGAAGATCGTATTCGATCTCTTATTGTTTCCGTGCTGCGCGGCTATCCCATCGGCGCGCTCATGGCTCTTGACACCCGAAACGAAAAGATGCGCTTTCGTCCCCGTGCCCTTGCGGGCGCACCTGACACTGGCGTCGACCCCGGCTTGCTCCTGTTGGACGGGCAACAACGCCTGACCACCCTGTATCACTGCTTCAACGGCGAAGGCTTCGTAGACACCACTGACTTCCGCAAGAAGAAGATTCACCGCCGCTTTTTCATCGATATTCGCGCGGCCGTGCGCGGTGATCTCATGCCGGATGACGCCATCTTCGCGGTCAATCAAGACGGTAAGATTCGTTCGCACTTCGCACCGGCAATTGAGGGCGACATCCTATCGCGTGAAGATGCACTAGAGAATATGTGCATTCCCGTAGCTTCGTTGTTGAGCGAAAACGGCGTCAGCATGCTCTTTGAACTTGCAGCAACCAAGCAGGAATACAGTGCAGAACTGGCGGCTTTTAATAATCGCATCATTCGGCCATTGTCCGGTTATGACCTGCCAATGATTCGACTTTCCCGCGAGACGGAGCGAGCCGGCATCGGCTCGATTTTTGCCCAAGCAAACTCGGCTGGTCTGCAGATGGACGTATTTGACCTTCTTACTGCCGTTTTCGCCTCTGAGGACCCCAGCTTTCACTTGGCCGCTGATTGGCAGGAAGTGGAAAAGGACCTGCGTAAGTCCCCAGCCTTGGATGGAATTGGGCGCACCGAGTTTCTTTCCGCAGTATCGCTTCTGGTCTCCGGCGAAAAGGGCTGTGCCGGTGGCCAGCGCGAGGATATTTTGAAGTTGTCTTTGGCGGAGTACAAGTCGGCGGCCAACGATCTGCGCATTACTTTCCGCGAAGTCTCCGAGTTCCTCGCGCAGCGCTGCATCCTTAGCATGGACCAAGTTCCGTTTAATGAGCAGATCGTTCCCCTGGCAGTCATCATCGCCCGGTTGGCTAAGCGCGGGGGAGCGCTGTCTACCCAGCAGTCGTGGGACCGCATCAACCAGTGGTTCTGGTGTGGTGTCTTTGGCGAGCTCTACGGTTCTTCTGCGGTGCAGCTGCGCGCTGCTCGCGACGTCGATGAGGTCACCGAATGGGTAGCCGGTGCTACGGATGAGGCTCCGAAAACTGTCACCGATGCCGCCTTCCGTGAATCTCGTCTGCTTTCCGTAGATGACAAAGACGGTGTCTGGCATGGCCTTTACGCCCTTCTCATGGCGCGCGGCGCGAAGGACTGGCGCACCGGAAAGGCCTTCAATCGCCATACGTTTGAAGAGCTGAAGCCAGGATTCTTCCCCGTGTTTCCTCTGAACTGGTGCAAGCGCCACGGAGTTGATCCCGTTTTGGCAGAGTCAGTCATGAACTACACCCCGATGGGCAAGCGTACCGAGGTGGTGCTCGACGGTTTCGCTCCTAACCGCTACCTTCCCCGCGTTCAGTCCAAGTCCATCATGGAAGATGTGCAATTTGATGAGGTGCTAGCATCTCACGAAATGAATCTGGATTATCTGCGCGCATCACAGCCGCGTGAATTCCTTGCGGATCGCCGCCATAGGTTCTTGGACATCGTGGAATATGCTTTAGGTAAACCCGTTATTCGTGATGTGGATGAAACAAACCTTTGTGGTGGAGAGGAAGGTCCGCAAGCTTTTGATCGCTAAATCTGTGCGCTTGGCAGCCACAGTGCTGGTTGCTGCACTAGCGCTATCAGCCTGTGGCACTTCGGTCACAGAATCCAGGCTGGTCAAACGTGGTTTGTCCGATTTGGACGAGTCTGAAATTGACCTCAACAAGGCCAAGGCGGAAAACCAAAATCGGCTCATTGACCCGAAATTTGATCAAAGGTTTGTCATTGTCGATGACACCATTGGGATTGAAGCCAGCCGCCTATTTTTTGAAGACTCGGATTCCCTGGTCCTTTTCGCAGGGGATGATAAATCAACCCTTCGAGCAGCGACTTTGGCGGTAAACCAGCATTTGCCGGCGGTGCAGTATGACGATGATAGGCGTTTGGAAATCCATAAGCTGCTCACGGACTTAGGGGTAAGTCGCTTGGTGGTTATTGGAGACGTGCCGTGGACGGAAACATCTGGGGACTTCAACGTGATCAAGGATCCGGGAACGCATAAAGCATTGGGGGAGTTCACGGCATTCCAGTACGGCTCCAAGGTGGTTGCTTCCCCAGAACAGATGGTGAAGGATATCGCGCGTTTGGATAAGACTCCCCAAGTGGAGCTGCGCCCTGCGTGGGTGCCGTATGAAGGCGAGGCGCGCACTGATGAGAAAAAGAAGAACCCCATACCAGCGCAGTCCCGCAGGGACGGCCAAATGGCGCCGAATATCGTCGCAACTAAAGATAGCCCCATCGCAAACGTCATTACGGCGGCGGCCTACGGTGGAAGGGTTTTGGTGATGCCGACTGCCGATCCGTTGCAGGATAAACACAGTATGGCCGCTGTTGCCGGCCTAGAGGATGGCGCCCTAGTGGCCCTGGGGCCGGAATTCGGTCGAGTGAAAGAATTTAAGGCAAAAATCAAGCAGGGCAACCCCGACTGAACTACACTTCCTTGACACGCGGACATCCCGCGTGCACCGCATTTCACTTAAGCGAAGGAAGATATGTCGAAGCCGGTAGTTCTCATTGCCGATAAATTAGCTCAATCTACAGTTGCGGCCCTGGGGGATTCCGTTGAGGTTCGTTGGGTAGATGGGCCGAACCGTGCGGAGCTCCTCGCTGCGGTTCCGGATGCAGAGGCTTTGCTGGTGCGCTCTGCCACAACCGTTGATGCAGAGGTATTGGAAGCGGCCACAAAGCTCAAGATTGTGGGCCGTGCCGGGGTAGGACTGGACAATGTCGATATTCCGACGGCCACAGACAAGGGCGTCATGGTGGTCAATGCGCCAACATCGAATATTCACTCTGCGTGTGAACAGGCAGTTGCACTGCTCTTAGCGACGGCGCGCCAGATACCAGCGGCCGACCAGTCCCTGCGCGAAGGGGAGTGGAAGCGCTCTTCTTTCAAGGGCGTAGAGGTCTACGGAAAGACCATCGGCATTGTCGGCTTCGGACACATTGGCCAGCTCTTTGCCCAGCGTCTGAAGTCCTTTGAGACGACCATTGTCGCGCACGATCCCTATGCCAACCCGGCTCGCGCGGCGGCGCTGGGCGTGGAATTGGTTGAGCTGGAAGAACTGATGTCGCGTTCCGATTTCGTGACCATTCACCTGCCAAAGACTCCCGAGACTGCAGGAATGTTTGATAGAGAACTTTTGGCCAAGGCGAAGCGAGGACAGATTCTCATTAACGCAGCGCGAGGCGGTTTGGTAGACGAGGCGGCCCTGGCTGAGTCTATCGAGTCGGGACATCATCGAGGTGCGGGCTTTGACGTTTATTCCACGGAACCGTGCACTGATTCTCCGCTCTTTAAGCTGCCGCAAGTCACCGTGTCCCCGCACCTAGGCGCATCCACTGTAGAGGCCCAGGACCGCGCGGGAACAGATGTAGCGGAGTCGGTCTTGAAGGCTCTCGAAGGAGAGTTTGTGCCGGATGCTGTCAACGTCTCTGGCGGGACAGTGGGAGAAGAGGTTGCTGGTTGGTTGGACCTCGCCCGCAAGCTAGGACTTACTGCTGGCCGCCTTTTGGGTCAGGCCCCCGTTGCCGTTGAAGTGGAGGCCTGCGGCGAGTTGTCTACCGAAGACGTAGAAGTGCTAGGACTTTCTGCTGTCCGAGGCCTGTTTAGCGGCGTTACTTCGGAGCCGGTGACCTTTGTCAATGCAATGCAGATCGCAAAAAGTCGCGGGGTAGAGGTGGAGGTAACTACTAATACGGAGTCCAAGGGGCATCGTTCTTCCCTGCAGGTGAAGGTTATTGGCGCCGATGGCGAGAGCTCCTCGCTCACCGGCGCACTTATCGGCATCGATGGAACCGAAAAGTTTATTCGCATCAACGGCCGCGGCGTAGATATGCGTGCGACCGGCCGCAACCTCTTCTTCCGCTACGCGGACGCCCCAGGTGCATTGGGGACGGTAGGAACCAAGTTGGGTGCTGCGGGAATCAACATCGTGGCAGCCGCTCTTACGCACGGTAAACAGGAATCTGATGCTGTGCTGATTCTGCGCGTGGAGGCCGAGGTGCCAGAGCATCTCATCGCCGACATTAATGCGGCCTTGGGAGCTGAATGCGAACAGCTGGACATGGAAGCATAAGGCTGCGGACTGCAACAGAGTCTCAACCCGCGTGGTGTTAGGTAATTTCCTGCGCCACGCGGGTTTCTTTTGGTAGGGTAAGTCCATATCCACTCTGTGAGAAAGGAATCCTACATAATGAAACTTGCGGTGATTGGCGGCGACGGAATTGGGCCAGAAGTGACGGCCGAGGCGCTCAAGGTGCTGCGAGCCGTTCGCTCCGATATCGAGACCACTGATTATGATCTCGGCGCGCGCCGTTATCTGCGCAATGGGGAGCTTCTCACGGACGCTGACTTGAAGAGTCTGCGCGAACACGATGCGATCCTGTTGGGGGCGATCGGCGCCCCCGGTGAGGTGCCACCAGGCGTGCTGGAGCGAGGGCTGTTGCTTAAGATGCGGTTTGCGCTGGATCATCACGTGAACCTGCGCCCGTCCAAGCTCTATCCCACCGCTTCCTCGCCGCTCGCTGAACCGGGTGATATCGATTTCGTTGTGGTGCGCGAAGGTACCGAGGGGTTGTACTGCGGAAACGGCGGTACCTTGCGAGAGGGAACTGAGCACGAGGTGGCCAGCGAGGTATCGCAAAATACTCGTTTCGGTGTGGAGCGTGTGGTGCGCGATGCGTTTGCGCGGGCAGCGCAGCGCAGTAAGCATCTGACCTTGGTGCATAAGACAAATGTCTTGGTCAATGCTGGTGGGTTGTGGCAGCGCACCGTTGATGAAGTCGCCGCCGAGTTTCCAGAGGTTCGGGTGGATTACCAGCATATTGATGCTGCAACCATTTATATGGTGACCGATCCGGCGCGCTATGACGTCATTGTCACCGATAACCTTTTTGGAGACATTCTCACCGATTTGGCGGGCGCGGTAACTGGCGGTATTGGCCTTGCTGCATCCGGAAACATCGATGCCTCAGGCGCGAATCCTTCCATGTTCGAGCCGGTGCATGGTTCTGCGCCAGATATTGCAGGTAAGGGGATAGCAGACCCAACGGCGGCAATCTTGTCCGCCGCCATGCTTCTTCGTCACCTGGGCGATGAGTCCAATGCGCGGCGTATTGAGGATGCGGTGGCACAGGATGTGGCGGACCGCGGTGCCGAACCAATAAACACCGTCGAAGTCGGTGACCGAATCGCCAAGCTGCTCGTCGAATAGAAGCGGGCTTTTTGCGCTGGGCGCTTGCCGACGTCCCCAACCCCCGCGTCCTGGCGTAGTCCGCACTGGGGTTAGCAACGGTGATTAAAGGACAATGGGAATTTACTCAAATTAACTAATTAACACCGTATCCTTTGCACACATGTGAAGGTGGCTATTGAGTAGGATTACCGCTATGCGTTTAGGACGAATTGCACACCCAGAAGGAATCTGTTTCGCCATTATCGATGGGCCAAAAGATGCCCCAAAGGAAGAGCTAGTAGCAAAGGAAATTGCCGGCACGCCCTTCACCCCACCGGAGCCGACCGGCCGCGAGTGGAAACTTAACGAGGTTCGCCTCTTGGCACCGACCCTTCCCACCAAGGTGGTAGCGCTTGGACGCAACTATGCGGACCACGTTGCCGAGGTTTTCAAAAAGTCTGCAGATAGCCTTCCTCCCACCATCTTCATCAAGCCATCTACCGCGGTGATTGGCCCGGACGCCGCGATCAAGATCCCGGACTACGCCACCAATGTCGAGTTTGAAGGCGAGCTTGCCGTGGTCATTTCTAAGCCGTCGAAAAACATCAAGGCCGAGAACTGGAAAGACCACGTGCTGGGATACACCATCTGTAACGACGTTTCCTCCCGCGACCTGCAGTTTAAGGATGGTCAATGGGCTCGGGCCAAGGGTATTGACACCTTCTGCCCGCTCGGCCCGTGGATCGAAACCGATCTGGACAGCTTGAATCTAGACGATCAGAAGATTAATGCTTATCTGACGCACGAGGGTTCTCGCGAGCAAAAGCAGGATTCCAATACTGACCAGATGATTGTGAAGATGGGCGGCATTTTGGAGGAGATCTCCGCTGCCTATACCTTGCTGCCCGGCGATGTCATCACCACCGGCTCCCCGGCTGGCACCGCTCCTATGGTCCCAGGTGACACCATCGAAATCGAGATCCCGGGCCTCGGCACCCTGCGCAATACCATCCACCGTGCATAACCCGAGCCACCAAGAACACCGCGCCTGCGTACCCACCTCCGAGGAAATGGAGGAACGCTACCAGAGTTCTGAACGGGTGTGGTCGGGCAATCCCAATGAGACCCTTGTTGATTATGCTGCGAAGCTGACCCCTGGTACTGCCCTTGATATCGGGTGTGGAGAAGGCGCGGATGCGCTCTGGCTAAAGAACCACGGCTGGGATGTGTTGGGCATTGATTTCGCCCCGACTGCCGTCGCACGCACTAGGGCCCGCGGTGTCGCGGCGCAGGTCGCAACGTTTAGTGACTTTAGCCATGAGCCCTTTGACTTGGTCAGCGTCCACTATGGCGGGGTACGCGCCACGCCAGAAGAGGTGGAAAAGCTAGAGCGATTGGTGGCTCCAGGCGGAACACTGCTCTATGTCCATCACGATATGGAGTCGGCAGAGGCAGCGATGCCGGAATGGCTCGCGGAAAACCTGCGTGAGCTGGAAACGGTCGAGCTAACTCGTCGTGAACGCCACTTGACTGAAGGCGCGGGGGCGCACCACCAAAGCGATGTTGTGCTCGTCGCCAAGCGTGCAGCTTAGAGGCTAAGCGCCTTCAAAATGGTGCGCAGCTTGGCCGTGGTTTCTTCCAACTCGGCGTGGGCATCGGAATCGCCCACAATGCCACCGCCGGCCCAAGCACGCGCCGATAGTCCATCGCCGGCCACTTCTGCGCAGCGAATGGCTACCATGTACTCGCCGTCGCCGGAGCTATCACACCAACCGACCGCTCCGGCGTAGAATCCACGGTCCGTTTCTGCAGTCTCAATGAGGGCTTGGGCGGCCTCCGCAGGGGTGCCACAGATGGCCGGTGTGGGGTGTGTCGCCAGGGCAAGCTCAAGAGCGGTCAAGCCTTTATCCTTGAGTGTCCCGGAAATTGGCGTGCCAAGGTGCCACATCTCATTGGTGCTAATGAGTTGCGGGGCGTCCGGAATGTCTAGCTGCTCGCATAGCGGGCTAAGCACTCGGCGCAGGTGTTCCACTACGAAGGAATGCTCATGGAGATCCTTGGCGGAATGCAAGAGATCTTGACCTGCGATGTGGTCCTCAGCTGCTGCGCTGCGGCGCGGTGACGATCCGGCCAAGGGGAAGGCAGAAACGGTCGAGCCCTGACGCTTGACCAAAACTTCTGGAGAAGAACCAACCAGCATCGCGCCCGGCCGCCCAGCGGGGGAGAGATCGGCAATGAAGCCATCGCGGTTGGCGGAAAGGTCGATAAGGCGAGCCGCCACGAGGCGCGGATCAATAGCCTCAGGGAATTCGATATCTACGGCGCGGGCCAAAACCACCTTTTCCAGTTTGGAGGTTTCGATCGTGCCGATGGCCGCTTCAACTCGGCGCAGGTGCTCCTCGGGCTCTGGATCGAAGCCAACCACGCGGGAGCTCAAACTCTTATTGCGGTAGTAGGCGTGCGGTTCCAGCGGACCCTCTTCGCGGATGATGGCCTCCGGCACCGTTAGCGCGGCGGGCGTGTCAGAGTCGAACGGAATCGCACCGACGACCATGTCAACATCTTTGCTGCGCAGGGCAGAAATCGCCGCGTCGGTGTCATTAAAAGTGTGGCGCGCACCTTGGGTACGGACAGACCCCGTTGCTCGCGAAAGCAAAAAATCGGGGGCGGTGCTTGGTCTGTCTTCGTGCATGGGGATCTAGCTTAATGCCTTGGGCTTTTCTTACAGAATTGAGTGTGCACTGGGCGTGTAAACAGTGAATCAAGTGAATAATGTGGTTAATTTTAACCTTGTGGCTAATGTTACTAAGTTTCTTTATCGTTCCCTATACCTGATCCTCGCTGCTGCGCTGGCTAGCGCTGCGCTTGTGTGTGCTGCGCCTGCCCATGCACAAGAAGGGCCAACCCCCGCTCCTGCACCGGCCCCAGCTCCAGCACCGGCTCCCGAAAATGCAAAGCCGGTTACCCCGCAACCCGATGGGTCCCACCTAGTTCCAGAAGGTGTTAAGGAATCTACCCCGGCACCAGTAGAAGGTGGCAGCAGCGATGACAATGCGGCCCCTGCTCCGGAGGGATCATCTCTTCCCGAGCCAGCGCCGCGGCCGGCAATGGTTGATACCAGCATCAATCCGAACCCGCCGTTTGCGCCGGGTTCCATGCAGTCCCTAGAGATGGAGCACGAGGGTAAGACCCGCAGGTACTTGTTGCGCATTCCTAACCACTATTCGCGGGAAAAGGCGGCCCCCGTTCTCTTCGGCTTTGGTGGGTGGGGAGATTCCCCGGAGAACTACTCCAACTATGCACGCATGCAGACCACTGAGGCCAATAACGAGGCCATCATCGTCTATCCAGAGGGATTCGAGCGCGCCTGGGAGGCGGCGCCTTATGCTAAGACGCGCGATGGGGAGGATATCCGCTTTATCAAGCGCATTCTTGACTCGGTAGACAAGGACTACCACGTTGATCGAAACCGCGTGTATGCCATGGGCATGTCTAATGGAGGCGGCTTTACCTCGGTGCTTGGCTGCCACGCACAGGACACCTTTGCTGCCGTAGCTATGGTTTCGGGTGCCTTCTACAACCCGGTTGAGGTCAACTGTGCCGATGCGCCGATGAATACCCTCATCATGCACGGCGTTAACGACAAGATGATGACCTATGAGGGCGGTGACCGGCACGAGGCTGGATACCTCCCGGTTCGTACGGTGCTCGGCGGCTACCTGAAGCGCAATCGCTGCGATATGACCTTCCAGTCCACTCCGGAAGCAGGCGGCTCGGAACGCTTGAGCTTTAACGGCTGCCAAAAGAATGTGCAACTGGTTAAGGTTCCGCAAGACCACACCTGGTTCTGGCAGCCAGATACGCCGAACGTGGTCTGGGACTTCCTGTCGTCCAAGACCCGGGTATAAAAGCAGTAGCTCTTAGCCACCGCTAAAGCCCAGAGGAGAGATCCTCTGGGCTTTTGCTTTTTAAGCCGGGCCTGCGCTAATCGACGCCCGGTATGTTCGCCGTGGCATCATTGGTCTGGTGCTGGTGTGGTGTCTTCTTTTTGCGGAAGAACTGGACATAGACCAACAGCCCGATGCCGAGCGCTAAGGCGAATGCGCCCAGTCCGGCCAGGATCCCCGCCCAGAAGCTGCTTTTTGCGAGGGTAGAGGTATAGGCAGCGGCATCGGTCAGCACATTCTTGCTGTCCTTGTTCTCTGTGTCTGTTGCATCTGGAACGTGCTGTGCACGGGGTGCGTCGGCGGATTTTGCTTTCGCACGGGACGAGGATTTTGTGCCCTTCGTACTGGCGGACTTCTTCGCAGTCGAGTGGGAAGAACCGCTGGTGGAAGCGGAGCGGTGCGAGCCAGATGACGTGCTCTTGCCTGATTTTGCGGTGGAGGCAGAGTCGTTGACACGGCTAGCCGAGTGGTGGGTCGTAGTTTGTGAACCAGAACTGGATTTTTGCGCAGGGGCAGTGGATCGGGTTGATGTCGGAGCGTGGGATTTTTGTGGCGCTCCAGACTTTTCAGTATTCTCCGGCTTCTTGTGCGTTGAGTGCTTGCCCTTTTCCGCTTCGTCAGGTGCGCCGCCGTCAAGGAATTTTTGGCCTTCCTGCAGGGTCTTCTCCAATTCCTTGTCCAACCCGGCAATGGATTTGTCTACATCTTTGATGTCCTTTTCCAGTTGCTTGGGGCGGCTATTCGCGCCGTTGCCAGAACCAGTGGCCGCATCCGCTTCGGAATAGTCCACGCCGCACAGGTCCTTCGCCTCAGCTTGCTTTCCTACGAGGAAGCCGGCATGGAGGTGGTGGCGGGAGCCGTCAGGAAGCTCAAAGGTAAAGCTCACCGCGTAGGTTCCGGGCTTGGTAAACGCAAATGCCGGGTGGGAATGCGAATTGCCTGGGTAATCCCAGGCGGATCCATCTTCAGTGTCCATGAGCACCGTGGCTTCGCCTAGCTCCGCCTGGTAGGCCACAATGCGCCCATCTTCTGGGCCCTGTGCGATCGCCATGCTTAAGGTTGCGGTGTCATCAGCGGCGAGTAGGTCTTCGGATAGCTCCTGGGTGTTAAAGCCCAGCCAGGGAGCGGTGGGGTCTTGGGTTTGAGGCAGCACCCAGCCTTCTTCAGGAAGGGAACTATCGCCGAGCCCAGATAGCGGCTGTTTCAAGCCATCGGACACCTCAATAGCAAAGGTCTCAGAGTCATGCTTGATTCCCTTGTCATCGTCTTTGACGGTGAAGCTGAGGTCGCCGGAATCGCCGCTAAGCGCCATGTCTTGGTGGCCCTTGGTAATGAGATCGAAGTCGCTGGCGGAGCAGGCCGTGGCGGACTCTTCTGCGTGGGCGGAGGTGGGGGCTATGCCGGCTACGCCCGTCCCTGAAAGTGAGCCGAGGCCGATGAGACTGGCAGCGCCTAGGGCCACCGTGGTGCGGCAGACTGGTTTCATGAGGTAACGGATTCCTTTCGTGGGGTGTCGGGACGTGGGGCGTCGGAAAGCGAGGCACCGGCGTGCTTGCGGGCGCCGAGGAGTGGATGGATGGCCCAAACGCTTAAGAAAATGACGGTGAGAGTGAGCACGATCGTGGCGCCGGCCGGAAGATCAATGGCCCATGCCAGGTAGATGCCGAAGAAGCTGGACAGCGCGCCGATGAGGGCGGAAAGCCACATCATGGTCGCAAGATGCGTGGTAAGCAGGCGTGCCGTCGCGGCCGGGGTGATGAGAAGTGCGAGGACCAAGATATTGCCAATGGTGCTCACAGAAATGACCACGGCGGCGGTGACACACAGGTACAACATGATGTCGAGCACAACAACGGGAAGCCCCATGGCGCGGGCGGTTTCCCGGTCCAGGCAGGTGGCGTTGAGTTGGGGGCCAAAAGCTACGACGACGGCGATAACCAGTGCGCACACGCTGGCCGCGACGATGATATCGCTGCGGGATACGCCGGTGAGCGAGCCGAAGAGAAAGCTGGTCAGCGAAGCACTATAGCCATCGGTGCGCGAGATGATCACCATGCCTAAGGCAAAGGCAGCGGCGAAGAAAATGCCGATGATGGAATCTGCCCGTACGTGGCGGCGCTGCGAAAAGGCGGCGATGAGCAACGCCACAACCGCTCCGGCCACCGCGCCACCGACGAGCACGGAGGCTTGCAAAGCGAAGGCTATGGCCAAGCCGGGAAAAACCGCGTGGGAGACGGCGTCGCCGATAAAGGCCATGCCGCGCAGCACCACGTAGCAGCCGACGACGCCGCAGACGATGGCCGCAAGCACAGAAATACCTACCGCGCGGGCGAGAAAGTCGAGGTGGGGGTTAGCTAGGTCGCGGAGGAAATCGAGGAAGGAAATTTCTATCATGCGGAGACTCCAATGGCAGAAAGCAGGGGAGAACCGGCGCGTACGCCAAAGGTTTGCGTCCACGGAGCGGTCTGGTGAAGAAGGCGCGGAGCGGAGTCATCGGCTACCACGGTGCCGTTAAAGAGGACCAAGCGGTGGCAGGAGTGCGCCGCTTCAGACAGGTTGTGGGTGGACATGAGGATGGCCTTGCCGCGCTGGGAAAGCTCCTCAAATAGCTCGAGTAGTGACTCGGTATTGGGGGCGTCGAGGCCGGTGAAGGGCTCGTCGAGCAGCAGCACGTCTGGTTGCGTGGCGAGCGCTCGGGCGATGAGGACGCGTTGGCGCTGACCACCAGAGAGCTCTTCGATGGGGCGGGTGGAAAAATCTTCCATGTTTACCAAGCGAAGAGCTTCTGCCGCCGCGGCGTGGTCCGCGGCGCGCGGCCGTTTGAGCCAGCCAATGATGCCGGTGCGCCCGCTGAGCACGGTGCGGTACACATTAATGGGAAAGCCCCATTCCACCTCGTGCCGCTGGGGAACGTAGCCCACGATTCCCCCGATCTCTCGGGTACCGGAGGAGGGGATGAGCCCTAAGATGGCACGCATAAGCGTGGTCTTGCCCGCGCCGTTGGGGCCTAAGAGCCCAATGAATTCGCCCGATCGGACCTCTAGGTTCGCACCTGTGATTACGCGCCGGTGGGATAGCGATACGTCCAGGTCGGCAACGGAAATGAGCGGTTTAGCCACGGCTATCGCCCCGCTTGGAAGAGCGCAGTACTAGGCCAAGGGCCAGCAGGAGTACGACGGCACCCACGCCGGCGAGGATAAAGACCCAAGTGGGGATGGAAGAGCCTGTGGTCTGGGCATCGTCTGGATTCCAAGTAGTATCTTGGGCCGCTTGGACGTCGGCATCATCGCCCACGGCAAAGGTGAGCACGCCATCGGTGCTGAAATCGGCGCCATCTTTGGTCTTGCCTTTGACCCTGATACCTACCTGATGGGTGCCTGGCTCTGTAAACGTCCAATTGGCATGGGTGTGGGTATTGAGGTCCACCCAGAAGTCTTCGTCGCTCTTTTGCGCGGTAGACCACAACAGCTGTGGTGCTTCAAAGCCGCCGTTTTGCAGGAAAAGGGAGAAGTCGCCAGGACCGGAGTGGCCGAGGAATTCCATGGTGACTCCGCGATCGGCGGCATCGACAAGCGAGGGCGCTTGGGTATTCCAACCCAGCCAGGGAACCCCGACCTGCTCGGTTTGGGGAACCACCCAGACCTTTTCGCCGGAATCGGCGCCTACAAAGCCAAAGTCATCGGTCTCCGGTAGGGTTTGCTGCGCCTTATCGCCCACGGCAAAGACAAGGTCATCCAGGTGGCGCCAGACGGGCTTGTCGCCGGCATCATCGCGGGCCATGAGTTCGGAATCGGTGCCGTCGAGCAAAGCGCCAACGTCAACGTGGCCGGTGTCGATGACCTTGTCCTCGCCCTGTGGGGCGATCTGTTCCTCGGCGCCGACGACTTGTGCGAGGTCGCCGGCCCAGGCAGGGCTCGTAGAAAAAGCAAGGCCGGCAGTAAGGGCGCAGGCGGCGGTGCGGATAGCGGTACGGGTAGCGAATTTAAGCATTGTTTTCTCCATCAGTGGAATTGGGGTTCAGGCAACGCTGGAGTGAATCAGCGTTGAACTTCATGAGGTCGATATAGGAGCCGACGGTGCCGTCCAGTGTGTCGCCATAAATGGGGCACAGCGCCACGCCTTGTTCCGCGGCGGCCTGGGTAAGGGTGTCGGCGCTGGCCTGTTGTACGGGCTCGACAAAAACAGCAGGCAGATGCAGGTTCTCCAGCGTGCGGCGCAAGGCTATAACCTCCCGCGGGGAAGGCTCGATGGCCGGGTTGGGCGTGACAAAGCCCGCCACCGAGATGTCATAGCCCTGCTCGAGGTAGGCGTAGCCATGGTGCGTGGTCACTAGGTGCCGGTTTTCAGCAGGGATAGAGGCAATGGCGCGGTCCACATAGGAATCCGTGTCCCGCAGGCGCTTGGTATAGGCCGCTGCCCGCTGCCGGTAGGCGGCCCCGTGGGAGGGATCTGCTTGCGCCATCTCCTCCGCAATGACATCCACGTAGGCGATAGCGTTGTCCACGTTGTGCCACAAGTGCGGATCCACCTCGCCATGGATGTGCTTGCCCAGCACGGCCTGCGGCAAGAGATAGGTATCCGAGCCCGGCGCGCCGAGGAAGCGGTAGGCCGGATCCGGCGGGATGGGCTGCAGTACTGACGAGGGGATAGATACCGCGGTGGTGGCGGGGTCAAAGCGTTTGTCTTGGTCGCGCAGGTCGATGCGGTGCTGGGCCAGGTTGGCCTCAATATCCAGGTGCCCGGAATCAATGGCCTGCATACCTTTAGGCGGGTTGACGCCCACGGCCACGGTGAGGTGCTGGACTTCGGTGCCCTCGGCCTGAAACCCAAGGTGGTAGATCCCAGGTTGGGAAAAACCCCAAGAGACGTGGGTGTGGGCGTTGGCAGGAAGGGCTACTGCATCTTCCTTGCCATCGACGCCATCGGCCGAGTTAAAGAGGACCTCCGGGGTACCGAAGGCGGAGACCACGTAGGCCGCCACGTCGCCCGGCCCGTCGGCTGAGACCATGCGAAAGTCCACCCCGGAGGAGTGTTGCGCGGCGCCGCTGATGCGCAGTCCTAGCCAAATGGCATCCAAGGAGACATCTTCTACCAGCGGCACCAGGGTGGCACCGCGGGTAGAGGCAGCGTCGGCGACCTCCACCACGGGAGCGTCGGTGGACTCGTGCAGCGTATCGATGAGGGCCTGCGGCTCCAGCAGGTAACCGTTGCTTAGCGCCAGGTTGGCATTGGCAATATCGCGCACCGTGCGCAGCGTTGGCTCGAAGGTATGCGGATCCTTGCCGCTGGGAATGAGGCTTTTTACCTGGGCATCTTCTCCTGCCACGTTGCGCGCTAGGTCTGCCAGGATTGGGGTGGTGGCCACCACGCTGAATCCTTCTCCGGTTCCGGCGTCACGAGCGGCCGAGGACGCACAACCAGCGGTGAGCAGGCAACTGGCCAAAAGTGCCCCTACGGTAAGGCGCCGGCGATTGTGGGAACATGAACTCCCCATTAGTCCGCTGCCTTAGCTACGGCCAGCCGCGCAATGCCCAGGCCGAGGAAGAGCATGCCTAGGCCCAACACCCCGATGCCGAGGGGCACGATGGGGGTCCCAGTATTGGCTAAAGAACCGCCCGTGCCTTGTGCCTGCGCCGACTGACCGTTGCTGGATCCGGTGTGTGAGGTAGAGCCGCTAGCGCTTGCCGACGACCCACCTGCCGCCGCGCCATTCCCACAGTCGCCGCCGTCTGGATTCACGGCAGCTCCCAGGTCGAAGTGCCCGTTATCAAACGCCTTGGCCGGTTCATCGCCGCCGACGACGAAATGGAGAGTTGCCTCACCGGCAACCTGCTTTCCCTCACCGGTTTGAGCCACTTGGCGGATGGTGACGTCATAGGTTCCCTGGGCGCCAAAGACCCAGTTGGGGTGCACGTGAGTATTCGGGGCGATGGAATGGGTGCCTTCCGCCGCATCAGCATTGCCGCGGAACCATTCCTCGCCAACGACCTTGCCCAGCCCGCCTTGGGAGTAGACCATCATCGGGCCGGGCCCTTTAAAGCCCACCAACTCCCAGGTGACATCGCCGGGGATATTCTCGCGCATCGATGGGCTTTGGGTATTCGCCCCTAACCACGGAACACCGTCGACCTGGGTAGAACCAATCATCCAGGCCTTTCCTGCTGGCACTGGTCCTACTTCTTGGGGGAGATCCACGCTGGATTTATCGGAGAGGTAGAAGGTGGCACCATCGGCATCGCGCCACTCGGAGGGCGAGACCGTATCGTCCTTGATTTGCGGGGTCATGCCCGGGGTGCATTCTTCGCCTGTTGCTGCGCCGGACGTGCCCGAGCCTGCTGCGTCGCTCTTGCCTGCAGATCGCTGTGTACTTGCTGCTTCCTGGTCAGTGGTGGCGTCGCCGGAATCAGCCGCGCGATCCGCGGTGGAGGCATCGCCGCCGTCGCCTACCTCCCAGGTGTAGGTCACCGCATTGCTGGACTCGCCATTGGAATGGGCGCGCACCGTCATGGTGTAGGTGCCGGCCTCGCTAAAAGCCCAATTGACGTGCTTGTGGGCAGGATGGGGCTGGTTGATGACCTCACCGCTGGTGAGCTCCATGGAACCGGAATCAGTCACGGCATTGATGCCACCAAAACTGCTGGTTTCAAAGACATACACGGAGCCCGGGCCGGAGACCTCGGCAAATTCCAGATCAACGCTTTCGAAGCCGCCATCGCGGACGGGTTGGGTATCCCAGCCCGGCCAGATGATGCGCTGGTCTTGGGCCTGTGGCAGGAAATAGGTGGGTTGGCCGATTTCTGGCACGCCCTCGGTGGCATCGGACCAGGCATCCTCGACGACTTTGAGCACTACGTCATCGCCAGAGCGCGGAACGGCAGACCCCGTGATGTCTTCCTTCATAGAAAGGTGCAGCGTGCCATCAGGGGCCGTGACGTAGAAGGCGTCGACGTGCCCGGAATCAAAGACCTCATCGAAGGCCAACGCTGCGCCGGGGGAGAAGAAGGCTAAAGCTGCGGCAAAGACAGCAGCAAGTACCGACATGAACCGACGCCGCTGTAGAGCGCGCCGGGAGGCGGAAGTGTGGGATTGATGCATTGTGGTGTCCCGTCTAGTCAGTTGGGTTGGGGTGGGTTAGAACTTGAGGCCGAAGCGCCGGCGGATGAGGTCTTCGTTATCGCGGAAGAAGTTATAGAAGGCCTTGAAGACCACCACGAGGACCGCTGGGAGGACTAAGCTCCACGGGCTTAACGAGGATCCCGTTGGCTCTTCGGGCTTAGCGGCATCGTCCGGCTTCTCGGTCGGCCTCTCGCTGGGGGTCTCGCCCTCGGACTCGCTCGGCCTGCGGGAGGAACAAGAATCTAGGGTTTTATCGCCCACGGCAAAGGTCAGAGTTTGCGGCTCGGACTTAAGTTCCTTGCCGTCCTTCCCCGTGGCCGTATAGGTGGCCTCGAAGGTATAGACACCGGGCTTGGAAAAGGCCCAGTGCGTGTGGGTGTGGGCCGGAAAGTTGGTTTCGATGGTGTAGTCCTCGGCTGCGGAGTTCGCCAAGACCGAAAAGCCCTTGCCATGGGAGGCGTCGATAAAGGCGCCCCACTCGGCCCCGTCTGGGGTAGAGGTGGGCTTCAGGTTGAGGTTGACGGCATTGTCTTTGGTCGCGGAATAATCCAAGTCCTGAGTGTTATAACCCGGCCAGATAATGTGTTGATTCTGTGTCTGCGGCAGGTGATAGAAGCGCTCACCGGGTTTTCCGAGGAAGTCGAACTCCTTGCCCGCAAGCTTCTCGTTGCGCCGGGTGAGCGCATTATCGTGTACGCCGAGCACCACGTCATCAAGTTTGCGGTCGACAGACTTCTTATCCACCTGTGCCGTGTCATCGCGCAGAACGGTACTAAAGCCGCCCTCGGCAGGTTGAGCCTTGATGTCCACGTGCCCACGGTCCAGTAGGTATTTCTCGCTGCACTGGTGCGCGTCGGCTTCCGCTTCATTTGCGCCAGGCTGCGGCGCCTGCGAAGGCGAGTCTTCCTTGCCGGGAGTGGTGTCCGGTTCCTCATTGGAAGTGGAGAACCGCCCCGTGGTTTCGTAGTTTTCGTCGAAGGCAAAGGACTCGGTAATCACGCTGCTTGCATGCCCGGCCTTCACGGTGGAATGAGGAAAGAGATTGACCTTTGCATAGGAGCCCGTGAAGTATTCGCCCTCGTCAAAGGCAACCTCGCCGTGCCCATTGGTAATGGGAGTTTCAAGATCCACGGTGGGGTATTTAGAATCCTTGGCATCATAAAGACCGCCGGTGAGAAGGCCGTTGAAGTTCTTATCCTCGGTATCGACCACGATCTTGGTGCCACCCTTGCCCTGCTTGCGCATCCGGATGGTATAGCCCAGTTCCTGCAGCTCGGTTTCCTGGGTAGGGGCAAGCTGGCGCGGGTGGGAGGCTTCCTGCCACATCTCGGCGGCAGAAGAAGAATCTGTCTGGACGGACGCGCCGGGCTGGACATCAAGGGGGCTAGAAATCCAGCGCGGGGCATCACCCTCCGGGGTAAATACGGCCTGCACCTGGGAAGGCTCTGGCCCCATGTACTCGTCCCACTGCGCGCGGCCGTTCTTAACGGGGAGGTCGGTGAGGAAGTAGCCGTCGATAAGCAGCGTCAGGGTACCCTGCGCCTTATTTTTAGCGTCGAAGGAAATAGTGGTGAGCTTGTCATCGCCGTCTTTTTCGGTATTGCGCTTAGGGGCCATGCGTAGGCTGTAGCCGGCAGCGGCGGCGTCGCCAGTCGCGGACTGGGCAAAGCGTTCCTGCAGGCTTGGAGTCTTCTCATTCTTGGGCTTCTGGCCGCCTACTTGAACCGTTGTGGTCTGCGGTTCATTGGCGATGAGCCGGCCGTCTTTGCCGCGCGCACTGGTGCGGTAGGTCAGGCGGTAACGGCCGGGCTTGGTAAACAGCGTGGAGTTGTGAGTGTGCGTGCCGGCAACGAGATAGGCCGAATGCGGTGAATCAGGGAAGGAGCCGAGCATACGGTGCAGCTGGGTTCCGTCCTCATCATCTTTATTGGTGAAAAGCTCGACCTCGCCGGGGCCATCAACGCTTAGCAAGTCGAGGAAGGCTATGCCATCGCGGAATTTGTCAGTGGGCAGGGAGGTATCGGCGCCAAAGCCCAACCAGATGGGTGAAGTATTGCCGGACACTTGGTGCGGTGCGGTGTAGTACGTGGTGCCGGGCGCCCCAATATAGTCCTGAGTGCCATTTTTCGGCAGCGTATAGAGGAACTGGTTGTGGCCGTCCATAGCGCTGTAGCCCCTGCCCACCCAGGCGACGGTGTCTGCGATCGGCGGTTCCTGGCCGCCAAATTCAGACTTCAGCACGAAGTCGTTGTTTTCCCAGAAAGACTTAGGGGAGTCAACATGGGTATCGGTGGCAATGTGCTTGCCATCATCGGGGCCGGCGACGGCCGTGGCGGGCGTGATAAGCGCTAGAGTGCTGAGCGCGGCAAGGAAGCGGATGTGTGGGGAAGCCACTGTTGGGGAGGCCTTTCTACAGTTCTCATAAGTCCATCAGAAACTATAGAAAATGAATTTCATAAACTGTTAGTGGTAATGGAAGCGGTTTTCACTGACCTGTGTATTTCTGCTGAAATTCATTTCCATCTACCCCTATTTGTGTGTAGGTGCACACGGAAAGTGTCCCCGCGCGCCGGGGTGGTGTGGGGTCGCTTTGGGCTGGTGCGGACTGGGATTGCGACCTCCACTACGATGGTGGGCATGACTGAAGTACGCGTTAGATTCTGTCCGTCCCCAACCGGTACGCCGCACGTCGGCATGGTGCGCACCGCGTTGTTCAACTGGGCCTACGCCCGCCATACCGGCGGCAAGCTGGTATTCCGCATCGAAGACACCGATGCCGCCCGTGACTCCGAGGAGTCCTACCAGGCCATCATTGATTCCCTGACCTGGCTTGGCCTGGGCTGGGATGAAGGCATCAATGTTGGCGGCCCGCACGAGCCTTACCGACAGTCCCAGCGCATGGACATCTACAAGGAGGTCCTAGACAAGCTTATCGACGGCGGATTTGTCTACCCGGCATACTCCACGGCTGAAGAGGTAGAGGAGCGCCACAAGGCGGCCGGCCGTGACCCGAAGCTGGGCTATGACAACTTTGACCGCGATCTCACTAAGGAGCAGATCGACGCTTTTGAGGCCGAAGGTCGCAAGCCTGTCTGGCGCCTGCGCATGCCGGAGCAGGATTGGACCTGGACCGACCTGGTGCGCGGGGAGATGACCTTCAAGTCTGAGACTCAGCCGGACTATGTGGTGGCTCGCTCCAATGGTGCGCCCCTCTACACTCTGGTTAACCCGGTCGATGACGCCCTGATGCGCATCACCCACGTGTTGCGTGGTGAGGACCTGCTTTCTTCTACTCCGCGTCAGCTCGCGCTTTACGACGCCCTTAAGAAGATTGGCGTTGCCGAGTTCACCCCAGAGTTTGGCCACCTGCCCTTCGTGATGGGCGAGGGCAATAAGAAGCTGTCTAAGCGCGACCCGCAGTCCAACCTGTTTAATCACCGCGATAACGGCATCATCCCTGAGGGCATGCTCAACTACCTGTCCCTGTTGGGCTGGTCCCTGTCCGCGGACCAGGACATCTTCAGCATGGATGACTTGGTAGAAAACTTCGACGTCCACGACGTGCTGGGTAACCCCGCGCGCTTTGACCAAAAGAAGCTCGAGGCCATCAACGCGGACCACATCCGCCAGCTGGACCCAGAAGAATTCGCCTTCCGTCTGCGCAACTACTTGACCGAGTACACGGATTTCCCGGCTGACTATGACGGTGAGAAGTTCGCCTTCGCCGCTGACCTTGTACAAACCCGCATCAAGACTCTGTCTGATGCCTATGGCCTCATGAGCTTTTTGGTGACCCCGGATGCCGACCTAAAGCTCGATGAGAAGGCGGCGAAGAAGAACCTCAAGGAAGAGGCCATTCAGCCGCTCGAGGTGGGTATCGAGACCCTCGAGGGCGTTGCGGAGTGGAAGACCGAGAATATCGAGGCGGCACTATCCAAGTCCCTTATTGAAGATCTCGAGCTGAAGCCCCGTAAGGCCTACGGTGCACTGCGCGTAGCTATTTCCGGCGCCCAGGTTTCCCCACCGCTCTTTGAGTCCATGGAGCTGCTGGGTAAGGAGTCCACCCTGGCCCGCCTTCGTGCGGCCCGTGAGGTGACTCCCTACGTGCCGGCGGCACAGTAGGAGGAGTGCCTCCCGTAAGGCGGCGATAGATATTTAGTCCCGCCCTTCGATGCGGCGAATGACAGCTGAACTACAGCGCTGTCATTCGCCGCATTTTATTAACCTTCTACTGGCCTGAAAATGCGTTGTGTGCTGGCGATTTGGCAGTTTACGCGATGATCATTATAGTTATTACACGTTGCAGCGAGCAAGGGAGAACGGCCGAAAGGCAGTAAGCTTCCAAAGCAAGTTAGCAAATGGCCTATGGTGTAATTGGCAACACAGCGGTTTCTGGTACCGCCATTCTAGGTTCGAGTCCTGGTAGGCCAGCAGTGAAAATGCTTTAAATGGCAGGCTCACTAGTTCTATGCCCCGTTCGTCTAGCGGCCTAGGACGCCGGCCTCTCACGCCGGTAACACGGGTTCAAATCCCGTACGGGGTACAAAGACCTCCAGCCTAAAGGCTGGAGGATTTTTCATATCTGGGGCAATGTCTTTTTCTTGCGTCATCTTTTTTGGCGTCAGTATGGGGTGGGGCCACGGCGCAAGCGTAACTGGTTATAACCTACCTCCAGACCATTAGCCTTATCTGCGCAGGCCGCAGCCTGCTGCCAATGAGACCAGGGTTAAGACCGCCGCGAAGTTGTGCAAAACCCTTCCTGTCCTGCACGTGCAGGCATAGACTGAAAGTACAGCAAAAAACAAACAGAAAGGAGAGCGGGTGACAGAAAGCGAAACGCACCACAGCCAAGGCGCACAGCCCGAAAGCACAGCCAGGTAGTAACGCTATAATCCACAACTTCCTTCCCATCAACGTTTGTACGAAGTATAGGAGCCTGCAGCATATGCACTTCGACGCACAGCGCCATCCCGAGTCCTACTAGCACAGCGTTCTCGGCCACTGACTATCCACAGATTGCTTGCGGAATAGCCACTGATTCGATCCGCACCTCGGCCACGAAGAACCCTCACTGTAGTACCGGACTCGGGAATTTTTGCGTTTTCCTTCGCCTGCCCTCAAAACCGGCCTTGACCGCGCGATTTGTGCTGAATTAACCCATCGTTTACTCTTAACAAGTCCGCAACGCACAGTGTGCGATTGCTGCGAACGCGCCCCGTTCGTCTAGCGGCCTAGGACGCCGGCCTCTCACGCCGGTAACACGGGTTCAAATCCCGTACGGGGTACCAACGGAAAGCTGCGAGCCACATGGCTCGCAGCTTTTTCTTTGCCTAAGACCTGTGCGGTCTAGCGGCATGTAGGACAGGCCTCGATGTCCGAAGGTTAACCGTCCTACCGACGGGACGGTATGGGAGCTGAGGTAAAGCGGGACGCAGACTCCCGTAGCGGTCCTTCAGTAAGGGCTCAGGTGGGCCGTAAGTGGCTACGCGCCCGAAAGCAGCATTCGAGGGAATCCCTTAAGCAGGAATCTAGACCTAGCGATAGGAAGGGCATCCGAGTCCTTGTTAGCGGATGGATATGCGGCTTTCTCAGCCGCTTCTAGGTCTTTCGGGCACTAGCGTGGGACCCGACCATGAAAGAAGCCCACCAAGCCGTGAAAAGGGCTTGGTGGGCGGTGTAGGAAGGGCGGAAGGGGAGACGTCGCCAAGCGCGGCTACGCCATTACCTTCGTCTTCTTAATCGCCTTCTTGAGGCGCTTGTGATAGGCATCCATGGCGCGGCGGAGAATGAGGCCGACGATGAGTGCAGGGATGGTAAATAGCAATAGCATGCCCAACTCGCGCCATATATCGCCGTGGTAGATGCCCGCAATGGCGCTGCGGAAAGCATCAATGGCGTACGTCGCTGGCAGCCACGGGCTCACGTTCTGGAACCATTCAGGCAGCAGAGGCAGCGGGTACGCGCCGCCGGAGCCAGAGACTTGTATCACGAGCAACAACACCGCCAAGGCCTTGCCGGCACTATCGAGTGTGATGACAAGTGAATAGATGATCAACATAAACACCAGCGAGACTATCCATGCGGCAAACATGAGCATGAATGGGTGAGCGGGCTCGATCTGGACGAAGAAGATGAGGCTGAGAACCACCAAGGTGGCCTGCGCGAGGCCGACCAGGCCGAGTGTGGCAAAGCGGCCGAAGAACGCCTGACCACGGGTGAATTCGCTCTCGTCGTACTTTCCGTTTTCGTCCTTGCGCAAGTATTTACGCTCGGCGTTGGTATGCACCAACACGCATGCCAGAAGGGCGCCTACCCATAGCGACAAGGTGAGGTAGAACGGCGTCATACCCACGCCAAAGGCAGCGACAGGGTAGACCGGCTGGCGGTCTACAGTCACGGGAGCGGCGATGCGAGAGGCAAGCAGTTCTGGATCGTTGCCGACGATATCCGCTAGCTTGTCCAAATCGCCGCCACGGCGCGCCTCGTCGATCTTGCGGCCCATGTCTGCAAAGCGGCCGCTTTGCTCCCGCAGGGTGCCGGCAAGGCCGGCAGTGGTATCGCGGGCGCGCGCCAGGCTTTGCTGTGGCGACCCCTCATCCTGGGAAACCGAAGAGCGAATGCCTGCGATGTCCTGCTTGACAGCATCAATATCGTCCGCGACCACCGAGACGCTCTGGTTGAGCTGATCTAGCTGCGGTTTGAGGTTCTCGTTATAGGAATTGCGTGCCTTTTCAGCAGCCTGCTTGGCATTGGCGATGGCGTCCTTGGTGCGCTGGCGGGAGTCTTGGGACGTGCCACGGCCTTGCTCAAGGTCAGCGGCGGTAGATGCCAATGAATCATGCAGTGCGTTGCTCTGCGCAATGGAGGCATCAATCTGGCCCATCATCGCCTTATATCCACCCGCGACTGGAGCTGGTAGAGCTACCTTATCGGCTTGGTCCTTGATGGAAGCGCGAACTCCCTCAAAGGCCTTTGTCTGCTCGTCTACACGCTCAGCTGCGGTGCGGTAAGTCTGTGCCGTTTGTGCGCTGGTGGTGCTTGCATTAGTGAGCAACTCATCGACTTGAGCAGAGAGTGCATCGTAGCTTTGCGTTGTAGCCGCCAAGGAAGCGTCTAGCGAACCAGCCGAGTCATTGAGGGTAGAGCGCAGAACGTCGATGGGGTTTTCGCCTTGGGCATTGTCGGTCTCCGTAGCCTGGCGGCCAGCCTCGGCGAGGATATTGTCCGCAGCCTGCGTAAGCGGCAGGGTGGAATCGACCAGATTGCTTAGTGCACCTACGGTGCCAGCCGCAGCATCGAGGCGAGTGCTGACGTTATTGACGCGATTGTGCAGGTTATTGAGTGCAGTCTGGGTATCGTCCTCATTGAGGTATTTATCAAAATCCGAGACGACGCCAAGGCCGACATTGGATACCACACGGGTGAAGGACTCGTCGATTTTCTGGATGACGCCGTCCGCACTCTTTTGCGTGATGGTGGTAGACAGCGCGTTCTTCTTCTCATTGGTATAGAGGTTGAGCTTGCTTGGCTCGGTTCCTTCTACATAAAACGTGAGCAAGTCCGCGCTGAAGTCCTTGGGCAGAACAATGCCGGCATAGTATTCGCCAGACTTTGTTCCTTCAACTGCATCGGCGCTATCAGTAATGACCCAATCGATATCGTGATTGCGGCTGAGCTGTGAGAGTACCTCATCGCCCAAATTAAGCTTCAGGGAGGCGAGGTCGCTTTCGTGGCCTTCATCCTCGCTGGCCACAGCAATCTTGAGCTGGTTGGTATTAGCAAAGGGATCCCAGCTAGCCAGCACGTTGAAGGAGGTGAAAAGCAACGGGATGATGGCAAGGCCAAAGATGATGACCGCGGTCATTACATTGGTGCGAATGGCGTGGAGGTCATCGCGGAGAATGGTCAGGATGTTTTTCATGACTTACTCGCCTCCCTTTCCGGAGTCATCGCCATCAACGGCGGGCATTTCCTTGGTCTCGCTGGCATTAGAAGGCGTGGATTCCTCGTCTAAGTCCTCGAGGAGGTAGCGGTTTGGATTTTCCTGTTGGTGCTCGAGGTGCTCCTGGATTTCCTCATCGCTGAGATCCGCCAGGCGGTTATCGTGCGCGATGCTCTGCTTGACGTACTCAAGGGAGCAGATAACCCCCACCGCAATGAGCGTCACCAGGCAGGCCAAGCCGAAGATGATGGCCTTTTCTTCAGGGTTAATGCGTGAGTAAATGCCCAGGGCGACAATCAACACTAGGCCTACCGCAACCGTAATCTTCATCAGCTGGGAGTAATTCCTGCGCGCCATGCTCCACTTATCCTCCAAGCTCTGTTGATACGCCTCGCGGTCATTCAAGGCATAGAGGAGGTCAGTAAAGCGGTACCGGCTGCCGACCAGATGGACCTGCTCATTGATAACGAGACCGCCCTTATGCAGTTCGTCATTGACCAGCATGTTGACGTTGGACAAGCCGCGGCGCATCACCGTACCGATGAGGTATGCGATCGCGGCCATGCCGATGAGCGCGGCAAGGTCGCGTGCATAGTGGTTGCCGTAGAAACCACCAACGGTCTCGCGCATAGCATCGATGCCGTAGGTAAAGGGCAGGAATGGATGTACCGCGCGGAAGAAGTCCGGCGTCATTTCAATGGGGTAGAGGCCAGATGCGCCAGGAATCTGGATGAAGGCGAAGACCACCGCGATGCCGCGGCCTACGTGTCCAAACGTAGAAACCAAGCTATAGGTAATGCTCAGGTAGCACAGGCCCACGATGACCGCGGTAGCGACGTAGGCCAGTGCGTTGGCATGTTCAACTCCAATGGCCAGGTTGCCGATGGACACGATGAGTGCCTGTGCGATGGCAAAGAAGGAAAGCAACAGGAAGCGGGCAAGGTAAGCCTTGGTAATGGTGAGGTTCTTGCGGCCCTGCGGGTCTACCTCAGCGCGGAAGATGATGAGCAGCATGAACGCGCCGATCCACAGCGTGAGGTTGATAAAGAGCGAGGACATGCCGGAACCATAGTGCTTTACAGGGAAGACGGCGTGGCTTTCCATCTCCGCAGGGGAGGCAAGGAAGGAAGACACCTCATCGGTGTTAAGGCCCTTGACAGACTGCAGGATGGAATTGTTATTGGCGGTATTGCTCAGCGCAATCACGTCGCTGCGGGAGGCACGAAGCCCCTCCTCAATACCGTCGAGGTCCACAGAAAAACGCTCAACTACTTGCTGGGCCTGGCTTAGCTGCTCGTCGACGCCGCCCAAGAGCCCATCGGTTTGCCCGACTAGTGCCTGCTGGCTTTCGAGTGAGGCGGATAGCTTGCCGGTGGTAGCGGTGACGTCGGAAAGCGCAGCATTGAGCTTAGGCAGGCCTTCGGCTACATCATCGCGTAGCGCATGGGAATCATCGCGCGTTTGGGCGGCCATCTTTTCCAACATGCCCGTGGTCTTATTGAGCGAATCGATGGTGTCGTTCGTATCGCCGTTGAGAGTATCTAAGTCACCGAGAACGGCCTTATTTTGATCGTTGCGTTCGCGGAGGTCTCCCACCTGATCCTTAATCTGCTGGGAAACCTGTGGTGGCAGGGCCGGTGAAGACGCAAGCTTTTCAAGCTGATCGATAGCCCGGTCAGCTTCACCGACGATTCCTGACGCGCCCGCAGATGCGGCACCTACGCGATTGAGTGCGCCGCGTAGTTTGCCGGAGACTGAGCCTACGGTGGCATTGGCGGAGGCAGTGCCGTCCGCCATGGCGGTCGTGCCTTCTACATAGGCGGCGGTGGCATCATCCGAGAAAGAAGTGACTTCTCGCTGGACCTCTGCAGTAATGGAGTTAAGTTCATCCAGGGCAGTCTGCGCATCGTCGACGGTCTTTTGTACCGTGCCCAAAGACTCGCGGGCTTGCGCGATCGTAGGGCGCGCATCCTCGATGGTGGAATGTACGTCAGCAAGCTGGCTGCGGGAGTTAGCTACCGTATCCGCGGTCTCCGAAAAAGAATCCGCGGTCTTGCTTGCGGTACTGTTAATCTTCTGGCTCAAATCGCCACCGGAGTTCTTTAGCTCCGTAGCCACCGAATCCGCTACCTGCTCATTGAAGGTCGAGCTGATGGTGGTGTCTAGTGTCGAAGCGCCAGTATCAGTAATCTTCGGTGCAATGGCATTGAGCTTCTCATTGACGTGATACTCCAGCGTGGGCTGAGAATAGGTACCTTTAAAAAGGCTCACGAAATCGGCTGAGAAGTCCTCGGGGACAATCACCGAGGCGAAGACGTCGCCCTTCTTAACGGCGTCTTCGGCTTCCTGCCTGTCCATGAACTGCCAGCCCAGCTTGTCATTGTCGTGCAGCTTGTCAATCATCTGCCCGCCAACGTCTAAGTGGCCGGTCATCTCCGAGGATGCGCCTTTGTCTTCATTAACTACGGCGACCTTGAGGTGTTCTGTGTTTCCGTATGGGTCCCAGAAACCGGAGATGTTTACCCAGGAATACAGGGCTGGGGTGATCATCAAACCGATGAGGATCACCCAGACCTGAGGGGTCCGCCACAAGCGGACAAAATCTTGGAGAAAAATCTTCCAACTAGTAATCACTCGAAGAACCGTAGCACCCAACCGGAAAGAACTAATAGTCTGACTGTCAGTTTTAACAGAAATGAGAGAGCGCGTCCTGTCGAGCTTGCAGATATGTTTCTGGTGTGAATTTCGGGGACGATTTCAGCGGTAGAGGTGGGCATAGAAAAGGCCGCCTGGGCCCTCAGTTCAAGGGACCTAGGCGGCAAGCACGTGGGGCTGGGCCCCGATAGGTGCTTAGTGCTCGTCGTAGTGATCGCCGTGTGCGGCGTGGCGGTGGCCGTCGTGCAGGTAGTCCACGTGGTCGCCGTGCGGGATCGCTACGTGGCCGCAGCCTTCACCATGGGTGTGGTCGGCGTGGGCCTCGGCTTCAACGTGCTCGGTGGTTTCGCACTCATCCCAGTGGCCATCATGCTCACGGTGAATGTGGCCCTCGTGGAGGTAGTCGGTGTGGTCGCCGTGTGGGAAGGAAACGTGGCCGCAATCGGCGCCATGGGTGTGGGTGTGGTCTTCGTGGGTGGTGTGGGTCATGATGTTTGATCCTCTCTGGTGGGGGACGTTCCCCGTTGTTTTCAGTGTGTTTTCATTAAACCGTATTTTCATTTCGGTTTCAATAGGTGCGAGCGCGTTTTACTGAATTTTCTGGTTCGGGAAATAAAAGGGTCCGCCTCCTTGGGGCTAGGTGGAGGCGGGCGTCGTAAAGCTAGGGAGGGCCTTAGAGGTGGTTGCTCAATTCGCGTGCGGCGAAAGTGAGAATGTCGGCGTATTTCTGGGCCGGGGAGGGGCGGAAGCGCTCGGCAGATCCGGAAATCGACAACACCGCGAGAAAGGTTCCGGAACTATCGAAAACCGGCGCGGAGATGGAGGCTAAGCCGGCTTCGCGTTCCTCAATAGACTCGGAATAGCCTTGGTTTCTGGCCGCCTCAATGTCTCCTTGGGTAAACGAGGCGTTATCGGTATTGATGTCTACATGTGCGGCAATGATGCGCGCGGCAGAGCCGGAGCTAAGCGGTAGCTGGCGCCCGACCGGCACGACGTTGTGGAGTCCGGATTCCGGCTCCCTGGAGGCAATGCAGGTACGGGTATTTCCGGTGACCTCGTAGAGCTGGATGGATTCTCCGGTATCTTCGCGCAGTTTCTCCATGATTGGCCCGGCTGCCTCGAGGAGGTGATCGCGGTTGCCGGGAAGGGCAGGGCCGGCCTTCCACTTCCCATCGGGGGTGCGAACGAGAATGCGGTGCGCTTCGAGTGCGGTGGCCAATCGGTGTGCTGTCGCTCGAGGTAGGCCCGTGGTTTCGCATAATTCATTGAGGGTGGAGGGGTGGTTGGCGGCGGCCATCATAATGGCCATTGCTCGATCCAACACCTTGATTCCGGAAACTGCGCTATACTCTCCCATACAATGAAATCTACGTCCCAACTTATGAGATTTCAAGTGTGGAGAGATGTTTATGAACCAGAAGCTGACATTGGCAGAAAAAGTGTGGCGCGATCACGTCGTCCAACACGGCGATGCTGGGGCGCCAGACCTTATCTTTATTGACTTTCAGCTACTACATGAAGTTACCAGTCCGCAGGCATTTGATAGCTTGCGGCTGGCCGGCCGCACGTTGCGCCACCCTGAGCTGCACTTGGCCACCGAGGACCATAACGTTCCCACGCAAGGCATCAAGTCCGGCAACCTCTTGGAAATCAAGGATGTGGTTTCGCGCACCCAGGTATCGACCCTGCGCAAAAATTGCGAGGGATTTGGAGTGCGCTTGCACTCTATGGGTGATGCCCAGCAGGGCATTGTGCACACAGTTGGCCCGCAGCTGGGAATCACCCAGCCGGGTATGACAATCGTGTGTGGCGACTCGCATACCTCCACGCACGGTGCCTTTGGTTCTATCGCCATGGGTATTGGCACCTCTGAGGTAGAACACGTCATGGCTACGCAGACGCTTTCTTTAAAGCCATTCAAAACTATGGCTATCGAAGTGACTGGCGAGCTGCAAGAGGGGGTATCTGCCAAGGACCTCATCTTGGCCATTATCGCCAAAATCGGTACTGGTGGCGGACAAGGTCACATCATTGAATATCGCGGTGAGGCCATACGCAAGATGTCCATGGAGGCGCGCATGACGATATGCAATATGTCTATTGAGGCAGGAGCCCGCGCCGGCATGGTTGCTCCCGATGGGACGACCTTCGAGTATGTCAAGGGCCGCGAGTTCGCTCCCACAGGAGCAGACTGGGATGCTGCGGTTGAGTATTGGAAAACGCTTCCCACGGACGAAGGAGCAGAATTCGATACCGTTGTGGAAATCGATGGCTCCTCGCTGACCCCATTCGTTACCTGGGGAACCAATCCTGGACAAGGCCTGCCATTAGGTGAGAGCGTTCCAGATCCAGAAGACTGCGGTGACGATAATGAAAAGGCTACCGTAGAAAAGGCCCTACAATATATGGACCTGCAGCCGGGAACTGCCCTGCGCGATATCAAAATAGATACCGTCTTTGTCGGCTCATGCACCAATGCTCGCATTGAAGATTTGCGCGCCGCAGCCGGCGTAGTCAAGGGCCGTACCATCGCTGAAGATACGCGGATGCTGGTAGTGCCGTCTTCAGCAGCCGTCAAGGCTCAAGCGGAGGAAGAAGGCCTAGATGAAATCTTCCGCCAGTTTGGCGCTGAATGGCGTACCGCTGGTTGCTCGATGTGCTTGGGGATGAATCCAGACCAATTGGCGCCGGGCGAGCGCTCCGCCTCCACCTCCAACCGCAATTTCGAGGGCCGTCAAGGTCCTGGTGGGCGCACACACCTAGTGTCACCCCAGGTGGCTGCCGCTACAGCCGTGACCGGATACCTGTCTAGTCCTGCTGACTTGAATTGAGCGCTAAGAAAGGCATTGACAATGGAGAAGTTTATTACCTATACGGGAACGGGCGTGCCCCTGCGCGCTTCCAATGTGGATACCGATCAAATCATCCCCGCGCGTTACTTGAAGTCGGTTAAGCGTACAGGCTTTTCTGAAGGGTTGTTTTCTAATTGGCGCTCCGATGACAGCTTCGTGCTCAACCAAGCGCAATTTAAAGATGGGTCGGTGCTTTTTGCAGGCAGTGATTTTGGCACCGGATCCTCCCGCGAACATGCAGTATGGGCGTTGAGTGAATACGGGTTCCGTGCCGTGTTTTCGTCCCGCTTTGCAGATATCTTCCGCGGCAACGCAGGAAAGTCCGGCCTTCTTACCGGCTTGATGGAACAAGAAGACATAGAGCTTATCTGGAAGCAGCTGGAGGCAGGAGAAACCCAGGTCACCGTTGACTTGGAGGCGCGAACGGTCACGGTGGGAGAAAATACCTACCGCTTTGACATCGATGACTACACCCGTTGGCGGTTGATGGAGGGACTCGATGACATTGGTATCACCCTCCGTAACGAGGACAATATTGCTGACTATGAAAAGCGACGCCCCGGCTTTAAGCCCTCTGTTATCGCCCCATAAATGGGAGCGCGGTTGGGGATGAACTTGCGCCAACACCCCTACAGTTCTTTCTAAAGAAGGTGAACTGGCCCCCGAAAGTTGGACTGGTTTAATTCTAGGCGGTTAGGGCTTCAAGGGTCTGATTTCGATATTGCATCGGGGTCAGGCCCTTGAGTCGTTGTTGGATGCGTTCGGTGTTGTACCACTGGATGTACTCGTCGATGGCCTGGTTGAACTCTGCGACGGTGTCGAAGACTTCTCCGTGGTACATCTCGGTTTTCAAGTGCCCGAAGAAATTCTCCATGACCGCGTTGTCGTAACAGTTGGCTTTACGCGACATTGACTGAACACCACCGTTGTCATGAATCAGGTTGCGCCAGGACGAATGCTGGTACTGGAAACCTTGATCGGTATGCATCATCCACCCAGGCTCAGGCGTACACGTTTTAATTGTCTTAGTTAAAGAATCGGCGGTAAACGCTGTCGACGGCGATGTAGCCACGGTGTGGGCAACGATTGAACGGTCGAACAGATCCATCACCGGTGACAGGTAGACCTTGCGGCCTGCGACCCTGAACTCGGTGACGTCGCTAACAAAGACGGTATTTGGCTTATCTGGGGTGAACTTGCGGTCAAGCGTGTTGTCGGCAATGTGGCTGATCGTCCCGTTATAAGAAACATATGGCCTGCGCCGGCGGACCTTGGCTCGAAGCCCCATTTCGCTCATGAGTTTGTAGACGAGCTTGTGGTTGACCACCCACCCCTGGTTGCGCAGGTCAAGTAGCACTCGTCGGTAGCCGTAGCGATGCTTGTTACGCTCGAAGCTTTCTAAGATCGCGTCTTTGAGCGCAGCGTGCTTATCCGGCTCGCTGAGTCGTTTCTGGTGGTAGAAGAATGTCGACCGTGCCATGCCGGCCGCATCCAAAAGGTATTGCAGACGATGCCGTGACTTGAGGATGACAATCGCCTGGACCTTCAGGCGTGTCCCTGATTCCTCAAGTCCCGCAATTTTTTTAGATATGCGTTTTCCGCTTCCAACCGCGCGATCTGGCGACGCAGCTTCGCTTCCTCCGAGAGCGGCTTCGGCGTGACCGAGCCTTTGGGCCTGCCCTTCGGCTTCGGTTTTAGTGCCTCATCGCCACCTTTACGCCATTTCCTCGACCATCCGCTGACCAGCTTCTCTGATGACAGGCCAAACTCGCGCGCAAGATTCATCGCTGTCTCACCAGCAAGGTGGCGTTGGACAACTTCCTTCTTGATTTCGAACGAATACTGCTGCTTAGTCGGTTTTTCCACAAGACATAGTCTGCCATGCAGCTTAAACCGACGACAAAGCATACGGGCGGCGTATGTGGAGACACCAAGAGCAGTAGCGGCGGCACGATAGCCCACGCCTTGCTCAAATAGTTCAACCAACTGCTCCCGCTGATGCTCACTCACCAAACTTCGAGCTCTCAATGAAAACTACTCCCCACTAATCGGAAACTGATTTCTCAGTCCAACTAATGGGGAGCAGTTCAAGGGGGCGGTGGGGGTGTTTTGCATTTGGGTATGAGTCTTGAGTACAAACCTTGGGGGAGCTGCGGGGGTAAAAATTGGTAACGTAAGAGTAACAATCACCTGCTCCAGTTTCCTGTAACAAAGTATGCCCCTAGCTTTAAATCTATGAGCAATCCCTATTCGAATAATAATTCCTTTAATTCAGGAAACAATGGTCGAGGTACTCCCGGACCTGCCAGTGAATCTGCGCCCTACGGAAACGGCGCGAACGGCCAACCAGGCTACGGGCAGCAGTACGGTCAGCAACAGTTCGGGCAACCCGGATACGCCGGAAGCACCTACCAAGGAGAAGATTCCCTTTTTGGTCGTGACGTAGACGCCATTCAGGTAATCGCGGATAGCTTCCGCTACTTCGGCCGCAATTGGGCGCAGTGGATTTTCGGTCCACTGGTGCAGATCGTAATTGTCTCCATTCTCTATTTGCTGTTGACCCTCGTCCTAGCAGGCAGCGGTACATCCATTGATGCCCTAGCCAATAGTGGCTCGGGTTCCGATGCCGCACTTACTGGTGGGTTAATTGCGGTAATGTTCTTAGCTATTATCGCCATGTTCCTAGTGTTTATTTGGTCCATTAGCACCTGGTACAAGGCTGCTAATAAACAGGTTGATACCGGGATGCTGGAGATAAAGGACTTTCTGAGCTTTAAAAATGTCGCCGGTCTCATGGCGGTGAATGTGCTTTCGTGGCTGGTTATTTCCCTGGGCTTCATTCTCCTGATTATTCCGGGACTCTTCGCCGCCTTCTTCTTTACTTGGATGCCGGCTGTTAAGGCCGTACGTCCTGAGCTATCCGTTGGCGAGACCTTTGGGGCTTCCATCGAGGTAGCGAAGAAGAATGTCGGAGTGACCATCTTGGTAGTCGTCCTGAGTGCCGTCCTGTACGTAGTGTTGAGCTTTACCCTAGTCGGCATGTTTGTGTACCCAGCACTGAACACCCTCATTTTGGTCCTCTTCGTCCGTCGCACGCTCGGCTTGCGCGGTTAGAAAACCCCGCAGCCGCACGATAGTTGCGCAAGTAAGGCCCTGCTCGTCCACCGCATGAGATGGAAGGCAGGGCCTTAATTGTTGGTCGGCGAGGAACCAGGAAACTAGCGCACCGGCAGTGGGCTAGCCAGGTAATCGGCACCGGTGAGCTCGCCATTGTTGAAAGACAAGACCCACACAGAAGCCTTCTTAAACTTCAGCTTGTCCACCGGCTTTTTCAGGAACTTTGGGGCGAGGTCCTCGATGATGCCAGGAATGGTGGCGCCCTGGCTTACGATGACGGGAACGCCGCCTTCGTTGACCACGCGGCGGAAAGCTTTCTTGGCTGCTTCTGGGTCGTTCTCCCAGGCCTCGTCGCCAAAGTTTTTGTTGATGGAAATGTCCTTGCCTAGTTCGTCGGCGAGCGGGGCAGCCGTCTGCTGGCAGCGCTGGGGCAAGGCTGAGTAAATCGCGGTGGGGTGGAAAGCACTCAGCATCGGCACCAGCATCTCTGCTTGGCGGCGGCCCTTCTTATCCAGTGGCCGCAGGTTGTCATCGCCTTGCCAGCTCACCCTCTCATGCGCGCGTGCGTGGCGCACATAGAGCACGCGGGTAGCGGGCGCGATGCGTAGGCGCTTAGCCGCCTTGGCCACTACCGCGGTATCAACGTCGTAGGACAGTAGGTCTTGCGCCTCGTCGATAGGCAGCCAGCGCAACTCATCGGTTTCACTATTGGCGGAATAGGTTCCGCCCAGGTACTTGGCCACCCAGTAGTAGACCACCTTAGTGCGGCCCTGGACTGGGTAAGTTACCTTGCCAATGAGCTTGCCCAGACGCACGCTAAATCCGGTTTCCTCCAGGATTTCCCGGGCTGCGGTCGTGGGCAGGGACTCGCCGGGATCGACCTTGCCCTTGGGCAGGGACCAATCATCGTAATGGGGGCGGTGGATGAGCGCGATCTCTGGGTCCTGCGGGGACCCGCGCCAGATTACGGCGCCGGCCGCAAGCGTAGTGCGGTGGAATTCCTTGGCGGGGTCCACCGGGATTTCCTGGTGGCGGCCGGAAATAAACTCCTCGTGCTGCTGATCCTTGTCGGTTTCGTGCATCTTTTTAATATTGGGCATCGTCTGCCTCCACGGGGCCTTTCCACAGTAATTGGGTTTATAAGAACAACGTCTAAGGGCCCATTGTCCCACGGGTAAGGCGCGTTGTGCATCCTCGCCCCACGGGGGACGGGCATGCTTTAAGGTTGGGGTTATAGATTTGCACGTTTGGAGGAGACACCATGGTTAATGTTGCCGTGATGGGTGCTGGTTCTTGGGGCACTACCTTGGCCAAGGTCTTTGCGGACGCCGGAAATGACGTTCGCCTGTGGGCGCGCCGCGCGGAATTGGCGCAGGCCATCAACGAGACCCACACCAATCCGGACTATTTGCCGGATACCCGGCTGCCGGCCGCAGTGAGAGCCACCGACAATGATGTGGAAGCGCTGGCGCTTGCCGACGTCGTCGTGTTCGGCGTTCCCTCCCAAACCTTGCGCGCCAACGTGGAAAAGTGGGCGCCGCACTTGCCGGAAGACGCCACCTTGGTCTCCATTTCTAAGGGTGTAGAGACCGCCACGCTCAAGCGCATGAGCGAGGTCATTATGGATGCGGCCGGCGTGCCAGCAGACCGCGTGGCGGTACTGTCTGGCCCGAACTTGGCCAAGGAGATCGCTGCCGGCCAAGTGGCCGCCACGGTGATTGCCTGCTCCGATGAAGACCGCGCTCAGCGCGTGCAAGCAGCGGTCGCCGCGCCGTACCTGCGGCCCTACACCAATAACGATGTTATAGGCGCGGAAATCGGCGGCGCCTGCAAAAACGTCATCGCCTTGGCCTGTGGTATCGCCTCCGGCAAGGGGCTAGGCAATAACACCATGGCCACCATCATCACCCGCGGTCTGGCGGAAATTACTCGCCTGGGCGTGGAGTTGGGGGCGGATCCATTTACTTTCTCCGGCCTCGCAGGCATGGGCGACTTGGTGGCAACATGCACCTCGACACTCTCGCGCAACCGCACCTTTGGCTACCGCTTGGGCCAAGGCGGCACGATTGAAGAGGCCAAGGCTGCGACCAATGGCCAGGTCGCGGAGGGCGTCTACTCCTGTGACTCCATCTATCGCCTCGCCCAGCAGGCCGGAGTTGAGATGCCTATCACGCACGCGGTTTATGGCGTGTGCTACGAGGGTATGGCGGTGGAAGATATGATCATCGCTTTGATGGGTCGGTCCAAGAAGTCGGAGTAGGTCGAGGGTAAAATCTGCGGGCATGACTGAAAAGACCCGCGTGGCCGTTATCTATGGCGGCCGTAGCACTGAGCACTCCGTATCCTGCGTATCCGCAGGCGCGATCATGAACCACCTGGACCCAGAGAAATTCGATGTGGCGCCCATCGGCATTACCCGTGAGGGCACGTGGACGCCCGGCACCACTGAGGGTTTAGAAATTGTCGATGGCGTTATGCCGGAGGTCAGCCCAGGTGCGGAACTGACCCTTTCTCTTGATCCCAATGCCAGGGGACAGTTCCACAACGTCACCGACGGCACGCTCTTCGCAGAGGTCGACGTGGTATTTCCCATTCTGCATGGCCCCTTTGGTGAGGACGGTACAGTTCAAGGACTCTTTGAGCTTTCCGGCCTGCCCTATGTAGGCCCAGGGGTCTTGGCTTCCTCGGTGGGTATGGATAAGGAATTTACCAAGAAGGTGCTGGCGGCCGCGGACCTACCAGTAGCGCCCGAGGTCATTCTGAAGGGTCGTACCGAGCTCAGCGAGGAAGAAAAGCAGCACCTAGGGTTGCCCGTCTTTGTAAAGCCCGCCCGGGGCGGATCATCAATCGGCGTATCCAAAGTGAATAGCTGGGAAGAATTCCCCGCAGCCGTCGACCTGGCGTTAGAAGATGACGAAAAGATCCTGGTGGAGCCGGAAATCGTAGGCCAAGAGGTAGAAATCGGCGTACTCCACTATGCCGATGGCACCTTGCTGGCCTCCGTCCCGGCGCTGCTTGCCGGTATCGATGATTCTGACGAGGGCTTTTATGGCTTTGACACAAAGTACCTCGACAACGTGGTCACCGCCGAAATCCCTGCGCCGTTCGCACCTGAGTTGACCGAGAAACTGCGCGACATGGCAATCCGCGCCTTCGAGGCCCTCAACTGTGAGGGCCTGTCCCGAGTCGACTTCTTCGTCACCGAGGACTCCGTGTACATCAACGAGATCAATACCCTGCCGGGCTTTACCCCGATCTCCATGTACCCGCAGGTGCTCGCGGCTTCCGGGGTGGAATACCCGGCACTACTTGAGGCGCTTATCGAGCAGGCCCTAGCCAAGTAGGCCTAAGCGCTGCCTACTTTTCGGTCGTGTGCTCTGCGAGCACGTCGCCGATTTCCACCAGTGCCGCCTGCGCGGCATCTTGTGGGGCGTGTAGCGCCAGGTAGTCCTCGCGGCCGAGGGCAAACCACGTGCCTGCGGTCGTGCCATGGGCCAAGGTGGTGTCCTCGAACCACGGAATATCGTTAACCTGCTGGAGCTTGACTCCGGCGCGATAGTTCTCCGGCTTGGCTACGCCGCATCGCGCGACGATGTCTTCGCGGCCATCGGCGCTCCACACATAGGTATTCTTTTCCTCTACCGTGCGGCGGTTGTATCCCTCAGCCACCGAATCGGGCAGGGCCTTTTCTACTTCGGCGCACATTTGGTCATTGCCCGCCTTGAGCGTCTTGAGTGGTGCCTCGTGGGCGGTGGCAGGCTTTTCTTCGAGGGACGAGAGGGCGTCGTTAAGCTCGCCCGGCTCTGCGTCAGTGGAGGCAGTGACCGCGACAATGGGGAAGCGCTGCGGCGTATACCAAGTGGTGAGGTTCGAGCCAGGGGTGGCATCGCGCACCTGGAACCACTGTTCGCCCTCTAGGTCCTGGGTCTGGGAGTACTCAGTGTATTGGAAAGGCATATCCACGCCACAGCGCACGGTGACCTTATCGTCTGAGGTAGTGGCCCAGGCCGCGACGCCCGAAGGCACGGGCTCGGCAATATCGGCACGTGGCTTATCCATGACCTGATCCGGAAGGGCGTCGATAAAGCTGCGGCAGGCTTGCGAGTCTGCCTCCTTAGACTCCACGGGGGAGACCGCCACGGGTGCTTTGGCGACGTTATTGAATACGTATTTTGCGCCGAAAAGGACCGCCAGAACCATCACTATGGACAACCCAAGTGAAATGAAGATCGCGGTGCGGTTAAATTGGGATGTCATAAGGGTTCATAGTATCGAAAGGAAGCTGGTGAACTTAACTCAGACTCTCGCAGATGTGGGAGAACGCGCCGCCATCCGGGAAATTACCTCCGTGGCCTCCAGTGGGCTCAATGGAGACGATGCCGCGGTACTGCCCAGTGCACCACCGAATTCCCGCACCGTCGCGGCCACCGACTTGATGGTGGAGGGACGTCATTTCCTGCGCGAGTGGTCTTCCCCGCGCGAGATTGGCAAGAAGGCCATCTTGCGCAACTTTGCCGATGTGGAAGCTATGGGTGCTCGACCGGTTGCCGCCCTCCTTGCAATCGCCGCGCCAGGCGATACCCCGGTGCCCTTCGTGCGCGGCATTGCCGAGGGAATCGCGGAGCATAGCTCTTTCTATAACGCCGAGTTGGTAGGCGGCGACCTTACGAAGTCCGATCTCTTGGTCATCAATATCACGGCCGTAGGCTTCCTCGGCGGCAGCCTTCCCGCCTTGACCTTGGACGGGGCGCGGGCCGGCCAGCAGGTGGTAGCGCACGGCAAGATCGGCCACTCGGCCGCCGGCTTGGCCTTGTTGGAGCGCTTCGGCCGGAACCTTCCTGCAGGACATGAGCACCTGCAGCCGCTTATCGACGCCCACTGTGCCCCCTGGCTCAACCCCGGCCGCGGCGTCATTGCCCGTGCCGCGGGGGTCACCGCCATGACCGATAACTCAGACGGGCTGATTCAAGACTGCACGACGATGGCCGAGCACTCCTGCGTACACATGGACTTGGATCCACAGGCCTTGCAACCGGAAGAATTGCTGTGCCAAGCCGCGGATCTACTCGACTGCGACCCGTGGGAATGGGTACTCAGCGGTGGAGAAGACCACACCCTCATCGGCACGACGGCAAAGGAAGCGCCCTCCGGATTCCGAAAGATTGGCACCGTAACCCGCGGCTGCGGGGTTACGCTGGGCGGCACGACACCGAGCTATCAGAAAGGCTGGCTGAGCTTTTAACCATGCATCCCACTTACCACCCTTCCTGGGAACCGGTGCTGGCGCCGGTAGTAGAAGAGCAATGGCCACAGATCTCCCATGCTCTTGAGGGGCAGGACTATTTGCCCCCGGCTGAGGACGTCTGCCGCGCGTTACAGATGCCGCTGGATGAGGTCCGCGTGCTCATCGTGGGTCAAGACCCTTATCCCACCCCAGGACACGCCATGGGCATGGCCTTTTCTACCCGTCCAGGCGTGAAACCACCGCGTTCCTTGGTCAATATTTACCGCGAGCTGCACGATGATCTGGGTATCAACGGCCGGGAGGATGGTGACCTGAGCGCCTGGGCGGACCAGGGAGTGCTGTTGCTTAACAGAGTACTTACCGTAGCCCCAGGCCAAGCCGGTTCGCACCGCCGAATTGGCTGGGAAGAGATCACCGAGGCTGCCATTCGCGCGCTCAACCGCAGCCCCATGGTCGCGATTCTCTGGGGCCGGGATGCGCAGGCGTGTGAGCGCTTTCTTCCCGACGTCCCCTGTATCAAGTCCCCGCACCCCTCACCGCTTTCTGCCAGCCGCGGCTTCTTTGGCTCGAAGCCCTTTTCCCGGGCAAACGCCCTTTTGCGGGACCAAGGCGCACAGGAAATAGACTGGCGCTTGTAAACTATTGCGCATGTCCTACCCCAGCACGCTGGATTCCCACGGAATGCGCAATTGGGCTACCCGCGCCGTGGGGGAATTAGCCCATCGCCGCGATGAGATCAACGCGCTCAATGTCTTTCCTGTACCGGATTCCGATACGGGCTCGAATATGGCGCACACCATGGAGGCAGCGGTTGCGGAGCTCGACAATGGCGGCGATGTCGCCGACTCCCTTGCACTCGGGGCGGTGCGTGGTGCCCGCGGGAACTCGGGAATGGTACTGTCCCAGGTTCTGCGCGGCGTGGCCGAGTCAACTGTGGACTCAGTTATCGACGGTGCTGTCTTTGCCCGCTCCCTGCAGCAGGCCGTGGAGCTGGTGGACCGAGCCATTGTCGAGCCGGTGGAAGGCACAGTTGTCACGGTCTTGAAGGCAGCAGCTGAGGCCGCCGATGACGCTGAAGCGCACACAGGCGCAACCTTGCACAGTATTGTCAGCGCCGCAATCGCTGCCGCGGAAGCGGCCCTCGAGCGCACTCCTTCGCAATTGCCAGCCCTGCGCGAGGCAGGAGTGGTGGATGCTGGCGGCGCCGGCCTCGTCATCCTCTTAGAGTCTCTGCTCGCAGAAATCGAAGGATCCACCGGGCACACAGGCCTGCCCGAAACGGAGCCGGAAACTGAACTGGAAGTGGTCTTTTTCTTCGAGGGAGATTTAGACACGCTGCAGGTAGCAATTGAACCGTTGGGAGACAGCCTCGTTATCGCTCGGGCCACCGAGGACAGCGCTAATGTACATATCCACTCCTGGCGGGCAGGCAGGGTCATTGAAACCGCCTTTGGTATAGGAAAGGTATCCAACCTGCACCTTGAGGTGTTGCCTGCTCACACCGAATCTGCCTCCGAAGCACCGATCGCTCGCCGGGTAATTGCTGCCGCACCGGCCGGGCCTATCAGCGATCTTCTGGCATCTGCGGGGGTGAGCGTTGTGTCACCGGATGATCCCATTGCGGCGGAAGAGGAGGACATCGTCCTTGCTACCGGTTTGAGTTCGGAGACCAGCGCCGGGCGAGTAGTGCCCGCGCAGTCTTTGGCTGCAGCTCTGGCTGCGATTTCCGTCTATGAACCGGATAACCCAGATACTGGTGCCGTCGTTGCTGCCATGCGCGATGCTGCCAAGTCCATGCGAGTGGCTTACCCCAGCCAGGAAACCCTGCAGTCAATCATTGCCACCTGCCGCGGTCTCTTGGCAGAAGGCGGCGAGCAGGTCACGGTCCTAAGCGCCCTTGACCTAGACCAGGAGGATCTAGCTCAACAGCTTCGCGTGGACGTCATGGCACTGAAGGTACCGGATATCGCAACCGAAATCGGAGTGGAATAGCAATGCTCGGCTGGCAGGACAACCGCCCTTTGACAGAGGTGCTTGCGGCGAAGGACGCCGCGAAGATTACCAAAGCACTGGGGTATGAAACCTGCGGCGAGCTCTTAGCTCACTATCCGCGAGACTATATCCGCCACAACAAGGACGTCGGACTAGGAGACGCTGCGGAGGGCGATATCGTCACGGTTACCGGAACCATTACCGGATTCACCCGCCATGATTCGGGCAAGACCACCATCATCAATGTGCAGCTCGATGGCAGCATCGTTGCGACTTTTTTCAATGCCAATTACGTGATGCGGATGTTGCACCGCGGACAGCGCGTCATGATGAGCGGCAAGCTTAAGTTCTTTCGCAACCAGCCGCAGTTGCAGCAACCGGACTTTGTAGAGATCGATGCGTTTGGCCGTCCCGATGGCGAACTGGATGATTACCGCCAGTCAGCGGCCGAATCCGGCAAGAAGCACCGCCCAAAGGCCACCGGCTCGCTGCGGAACCTGTCGCAGTTTGGCAGGCTCGACCAGCTCCTCTTGGAACGTGAATGGATACCGGTGTACCCAGCCACGTCCAAGGTGACCTCGTGGTACATCATGGGCGCCATCCACTACGTCCTATCTAAGACCCCGCCGATTGCGGAACCGCTGGATTATCAGATGATCATCAGCCTCGATAAGGCAGTGCGGGAAATCCACGAGCCCGGGAAAGCGGGCCCGTACCGTGCGATTCAGCGGCTAAAATACAACGAGGCGCTGTCCATAGGTTTGGTGATGGCATTGCGCCAGCGAGATGCCGAAGCCCGGACCGCTTCTACCATGCCGGCCACCCTAGGCGGCTATCGCGAAGAATTGCTGAGCCATCTGCCCTTTGATCTGACCGAAGGGCAGCGTCGCGTCATTAGCGAGATTGAAGACGATCTGGCTCGTCCGCTGCCCATGATGAGGTTGCTGCAAGGCGAGGTTGGCTCAGGCAAAACCATGGTGGCTACCTGCGCTATGCTGCAGGCTGTCGACGCAGGAACGCAGGCAGCACTGCTGGCGCCGACGGAAGTACTCGCCTCCCAACACGCTGCCTCCATTGGGACCTCGGTTCCCGAAGGCGTCAAGGTCGTACTCCTGACCGGCTCCATGCGAACGGCGGACAAGCGGCAGGCTTTATTGGAGATTGTCTCCGGTGACGCGGACATCATCATTGGAACCCATGCGATTATCCAAGACACCGTGGAGTTCTTTAACCTTGGATTGGTCGTCGTAGATGAGCAACACCGGTTCGGTGTAGAGCAGCGCGATAGCCTGCGGTTAAAGGCACGTGAAGGCCTCAGCCCCCACGTGCTGGTGATGACAGCAACACCGATTCCGCGCACCATTGCGATGACCGTCTTTGGCGACCTCGCCGTATCAACGCTGACCGAGCTGCCCGGTGGTCGCAAACCTATTCAGTCAGCAGTGGTGGCCGAGTGGCGGCCGACCTGGGTGCTGCGCGCACTCGAGCGGATACGCGAGGAGGTTGCCCACGGCCATCAGGCCTATATCGTTTGCCCGCGCATTGAAGGCAAAGGCGGAGTTCTAGAGCTTGCACAGCAGTTAGAAAACGGTCCCTTCAAGGGACTACGGATCGCCATTTTGCATGGGAAGATGCCCAATAAAGACGAGGTAATGACGTCATTTGCCAGGGGAGAGATAGATATCCTGGTCTCTACCACGGTCATTGAGGTGGGCGTGGATGTCCCCAATGCCACGGTAATGCTCATTCGCGAGTCCGAGCATTTCGGCGTTTCCCAGTTGCACCAGTTGCGTGGGCGTGTGGGACGAGGTGGCAATGCCTCCGTCTGCCTTTTGCACACGACGGCAGCCGATAACACTCCGTCCTTCCGGCGTATTACTCAGATCGCCCAAACTTCCTCGGGTTTTGAACTGGCCGAGCTTGATTTGCGCCAGCGCCAAGAGGGCGACATCTTGGGCACCATGCAGTCCGGAACGCACCGCACACTGCGGCTACTGAACTTGGCGGATGACCAAGACATTGTGGAGCGCACCCACACGGATGCGCGCGCCATGGTGGTGCGCAATCCCGAGTTGGCTGAGAAACTCACGCGCAATTTGAGCGAAAGCGAACAGGAATACTTGGAGAAGAACTAAGACGGGTTAACCTAGAAGCATGAAAATTTACGCCCCCTTCGCGGGCATCGTCCGCTGCCATGTGAATGTGGGAGACACTGTTGATACCGGAGTCCCGCTTGCGACTGTCGAAGCCACGAAGCTCGAGGCTCCCGTAGAAAGCCCGGGACCAGGAAAGGTCCACCGTATTATGGTCTCTGACTTTAGTGACGTGGTCGGCGGAGACTTATTGATGGAGATTGGAGAAGCATAAATGACGCGCATTATTGCCGGCGAAGCTCGCGGACGCACCATTAAAGTGCCCGCAGAAGGAACCCGGCCTACCGCAGATCGCGCCCGGGAAGGGCTTTTTTCATCCCTCACTGCACGGTGGGGCTTTGCTGGATCTTCGGTGCTCGATCTTTTTGCTGGCTCTGGTGCCCTGGGCCTAGAGGCGGCGAGCCGAGGGGCAGAGGAAGCAGTACTGGTGGAATCTTCGGCCGATGCGGTGAAGATCATCCGGCATAACATGGGCGTCGTCAAGCATCCCGGCGTGCTCGTGCAAGAGATGAAGGTAGGCACCTACCTGGCTAGTGCCCCGCGCAAACACTTTGACCTGGTGCTTGCAGACCCGCCGTACGCATTCGACGAGGTGAATGAACTCATTGCTGCCATCGAACCGGTGCTTACCGACCGCGCAATGGTAGTAATTGAGCGCCATGTTGATTCCGCGGATACTGTGTGGCCTGCTGGTTTTGAGCCCACCGGCCAGAAGCTGAAGAAGCGCACCTTTGGCATTGCCCGCATGGATATGGCGGTCTATACCCGCCCCGGCAGCGAGGACGCCGAAGGCTAAACCCCTGAAAGGAAAGCGAAAGTAGCATGACTAAGGCCGTCTGCCCTGGATCCTTCGACCCCGTCACCTTAGGTCACGTCGATATCATCAATCGCGCTAACCAGATGTTCGATGAGGTCACTGTGTTGGTTACCGGTAATCCCGACAAGCCCTCTGGGCTTTTTAGCGTGGAGGAGCGTATGGAACTTATCCGCCAGAGCGTGGATTCTTCCATCAAAGTGGATTATTGTTCCGGGCTGTTGGTGGATTACACCACGGAGCATGGGGCAGACGTCCTAGTGAAGGGACTGCGTAGCTCACTGGATTATGAATATGAGCTGCCCATGGCGCAGATGAACCGGCGCCTTTCGGGAATCGATACTGTCTTCCTACTCACGGACGAGAAGTACGGCTATATCAGCTCCTCGCTGTGTAAGCAGGTAGCCAAGTTTGGCGGCGACGTGACGGGGATGTTCCCCGAGCCTGTAGGTCGTGCGGTAAAGGAGAAATACCGTCAGTGAGCCTCGCGCTGATTATTTTCCTCGTCGTTGTTGTTGGTTCGACTCTGCAACGGGTATCTGGAATGGGGCTCGGTCTCATCGGCGGTCCCATCCTCATGCTCATTATGGGGCCGGTTGAAGGAATTCTCGTCATTAACGTTCTGGCCTGCATAAATGCGATTCTGACCACGTATTCCGTGCGTGAGAATGTGAGTTGGAAGAAGTTCGGACTAATAGCTCCAGTTATGGTGATCGGTTCCTTGGCCGCGGCGCTGCTCATTAGGCGCATGGACACGGCAGGGCTCATGATCGTAGTGGGCGCTGCGCTTCTGGCCGCATTAGCCGTAGTGACATTTGGAAAGAAATTTGTCCCGCCGATGGAGGGCAAAGGCCCTGCCATCTCCGCCGGTATTCTCGGTGGCTTTACCAATACCTTGGCCGGCGTTGCCGGCCCGGTTATTACCGTCTACGCCCAAGCGGCAAAGTGGCCCCAGCACGTATACGCCGCGACGCTGCAGCCGATTTTTGTCGTAGGCGGATTCTTTTCCGTGACGACCAAGACGCTTACCGGTGCGGCGCATTTTGATGGCCTGCCTTGGGTGATGTGGCCCGCCGGAGTCTTAGGTATGTTCGTCGGCATTTGGGCCGGCACCCGCATTGCCCAGCGTGTTCCACGAGAAAAGGCCCGCGTGCTCTCACTGAGCGTTGCCGGGGTGGGCGCGGCCAGCGCACTGATTCGGGGCATTTTGACGCTTTCGTAGACGAGTAAGCCACAACAAAGCCCGCCGGTCCTCTTTGCTGAAAAGGCGGCGGGCTAAAGGCACCCTGCGGAGTGTGTTGGGTTTAGAGCAGTGAAGCCAAAAAGTCCTTGGTGCGTGGTTGTTGCGGGTTATCCAAAACTTCAGCTGGGCTGCCGGACTCGATGACCACGCCGCCGTCCATAAAGAAGACCTTATCGGCTACCTCGCGCGCAAAACCCATCTCGTGGGTGACCACGAGCATGGTCATGCCTTCGGCTGCGAGGTCCTTCATAACGCGCAGCACTTCGCCGACGAGCTCTGGATCGAGGGCGGACGTAGGTTCGTCGAAAAGCATGAGCTTAGGGTCCATGGCCACCGCACGAGCGATGGCAACGCGCTGTTGCTGGCCGCCAGAGAGCTGTACCGGGTAGTTATTGGCCTTGGACGCCAAGCCAACGTCTTCCAGCAGCTCCATAGCGCGGGCGCGGGCGGTCTCTTCCGGAATCTTTTTCACCTGCACCGGTGCCTCGATGATGTTTTCAATCACCGTGCGGTGGGGGAAGAGGTTGAAAGACTGAAAGACCATGCCGATATCGGAGCGCTGCTCTGCGGCTTCCTTTTCGCTGATCTCATAAAGGGTGCCGTTCTTTTCGCGGTAGCCGATGAGCTCGCCGTCGACATAGAGTCGGCCCGCCGTTGCCTTATCAAGGTGGTTGACGCAGCGCAGGAAGGTGGACTTGCCGGAGCCCGAGGGGCCCAACAGGCAGGCCACTTCGCCGGGCTGGACCTCAAGGTCAATGCCTTTGAGGACCTCGAGCTGTCCGAAGGACTTATGGACGTTCTGGGCGGAAATCATGGGAGTAGCCATTAGTTTTTAGCCTCCGAAATCACGGATACGTTGCGGGGGATGGTGCCTTCAGCGTCTGCCAGCGCAGCAAGTTGGCGGCCGGTAAGTTCGCGGGTCGCACCGCGCTCAAAGCGGCGCTCCAGGAAGTACTGACCCACCATCAGCAGGGACGTAACTACGAGGTACCAGGAAGCTGCGACCAGCAGCAGCGGGATGGGCTGGAAGAGGGCGGCGGAAATATCCGTGGTGCGGCCGAAGATTTCCTCGGTATAAGGAATGGCTACCACGAGGGAAGAGGTCTTGAGCAAGGAAATGAATTCATTGCCCGTGGGCGGAATGATAATGCGCATGGCCTGCGGAAGGACGGTGCGGCGCATGGTCATCCACCAGGACATGCCGAGTGCCTTGGAGGCTTCCTTCTGGCCCTCAGGAACGGAGGTGATACCGGAGCGCACAATCTCGGCCATATAGGCGGCTTCATTGAGCCCCAGGCCCATCACCGCAAGGAAGAAGGCGTTAGTGAGGATCGTCTGCAAAGATACCTCGGTAAAGCCCAAGTTGATGGATTGATAGATGGCGGAGAGCAGGCCCCAGAACACCAGCTGTACATAGATCGGCGTGCCACGGAAGACCCAGAGGAATACCCAGGAGACGCTGCGCAGCACCGGGTTCGGGGACATGCGCATAACCGCAAGGATGGCACCACCGACAACGCCGATGATCATGGACAAAATGGTGATGGCGATGGTGTGCAAGGAAGCAAGCGCGATGCGCTTATCAAAGAGGTACTGGAAGTAAGTGTCCCAGCCAAATGCCTCGTTGCGGGCGGAAGCAATGATAAACCACACGCCGAGCACGATAAGCAGGCCGGCGAAGACCCAGCGCCACGGGTGGCGTAGAGGTCGCGCCTCGATCTTGGCGGGCTTTTCCTTAGGCTCTGCCGTAGCTGGCGTCGCCGCATTTTCATTAACCATTGATCGGCCTTTCATTAATCATTGCCTGGTCTATTAAGCCATCCTCGATGCCCCAACGGGACAAAATTTCTGCATACTCTCCGGTCTCGATGAGGTGTTGCAGTGCTGCAGCCGAGGCCTTGCCCAAATCGGAATCCTTGGGTACAGCAAAGCCATAGGGCGATGCTTGGAACATATCGCCTACCTGCCGCATCTTTCCTTCGGAGCGATTGACAGCCCACGCCGTTACTGGGGAGTCTGCGGACAGGGCATCTGCGCGTCCCATGAGGACCGCCAGCGCGGCGTTGTCACCGGTGTCATAAGACAAGACTGTGAGATCGCCGTTGCACGCATCCTTCTTGGGGCGCACATCGTCGGTTTCAGATACCGTGGTGCGCTGCACCGCAACGGTCAAGCCGCAAGGATTATCCGGGTCAACCTTCTTAGGTCCATCTACTCGCTCGGCCCACTGGATGCCGGCGTAGAGGTGATCTACAAAGTCGAATTCATTGCGGCGCTCGGGGTTATCCGTGAACCCGGATGCGCCCATATCAATCTGGCCCGATTGCACGGCGGGCAAGATCATGGAGAAGTCCTGTTCCATGGGCTGGAAATCGAGTCCCAAGACACCGGCAACGGCGCGAGCAAGATCGAGTTCAACGCCCTGGAGCGCCCCGTGGGAATCCTTAAGCTGAAATGGGGCATAGGGCGGGTTAGTACCGGCAGTGAGGACGCCATCGTTGTCGTCATACATGGCGGCAATTTCCGGCACCATTGCGGAATGGGGTTCTTCCCAGCCGTCCGGAGTGGAATCTTCCTCGTTGGTGACGCAGGCGCCCAGGCTCAGCGTGGGGACGAGGACCGCGGCGATAGTTGCGCGGCGAGAAAACGAGCGCGGCATTATTTTTGCGCCGTCCTTTCATCTATAGCGCGGGCCTTCTTCATATCTACGAAGATGAAGGCGGAGACGATGAGTGCACCGAGGATGAACATGCCGATGATGATGCCGCTAGAGGCATCTTGGTCAGCTCCCCAGGGCCACAGTGCGCGCAGAGAACCGAGCATGAAACCTGCCATAGTCATCAGCGTAGGGGCGCGGTGGTGATCCAGCAGGAAGTTCAATACCTTGATAAACGCCGCAAGACCACACAGGGCACCCAGCGCGAAAACGGCGATAGTGCCTAGGTCACGATCTGAAACGGCACCAATGATGGGCTGGTAGAGGCCCATGGTCAGCAGGATGAGCGAGCCGGAGATGCCAGGCAGGATGAGTGCGCATACCGCGATGGCGGCGGCGAAGAAGACCACAATAAGGCTGGGGTTCTCGTGCGGTTCGGAGGTGAATCCGGTGATAAAGAAGATGGCAATCGTGGCAACGACGAACGCGATGATGGACGAGGGGCGTAGCCTCTCCTGCTTAGAAAGCATGGATAGCGGTACAAAAATGGACACGGCAACCATGCCCAAAAAGAGCGCTCCGGAAGCCGATACGTGATTATCTACGAAGTTAGAAAGCACGGTGGACATTCCGAAGACGGCGATGAACATGCCGATCGCTACGGAGATGAGGAAGCTCCATTCCACCTTCTTGAAGCGGCCGGAGATGAGATCGTTGGCGTTGTGGACTGCGCGTTCATAAATGCCCACGATGAGCGCCACGGTGCCACCGGAGATGCCCGGTACAAGCTCGGCCATGCCGATGAGGGCGCCGCGGATTGCGTTCAAAATGTATTGCATAAATTAAAAATCTACCTGGGAGGGGACTGGTGCGGAGGGCGACTGGCCTAGCGAGCCGGGAGAAAAGTGCCGAAGAGGGAGGCTAGGCGAACCGCCGTGAAGCGTAATGCATATCTTTCATTAGAGGGCGGTGGACTACCTACCGCGGAAGGGGAGGATCTTCTCCCTAACCGTAGAGGTAAAACCGTATTCATGAATATTCTGTCAGTTTAATGCACCCCAATGCAACTATGCAGTTTGGGGCAGGTTATACGGAATCTCACACGAGAAGATGTCTTTTTCAGAGGCAACCATAAGTTTCCTATTATTCAGTCTCCTGTTTACGCGGGTGTCAACTAACTGAAAGGTTCGCCCCCTAGAATCCCTCGCGTATTCCCGCCATTTCCCCTGTGCAAGCATTCCTTTCCAGTCTTAAAGGACTCTCTATGAAAAATCGATTTGTCCTGCCAGCGCTAACTGCAACCGCGGTGGTGGGCAACCTCGTTGTTGTACCGGCAGCAGGCGCTGCGGAGGTTGGGGCTGAGGGGGCGTCGTCCAGCGAGGGTTCTCGCTTTAGCATCGGCGTCCTACCGGATACCCAGTTCTATTCGCGCTATTCCACCCCGGAGACGGGCAACTTGGCCCAAGCTCGCTACGGAAGCGAACCCTACTTGGCCCAAACTCAATGGTTGGTAGACCACCAAGACGAGCTGAACATGGACTTCGTCACCCACCTGGGTGACGTTGTAGACCAGTGGAACGTGGAGGGCGAATGGCAGGTAGCCGATAAGGCCATGCAGGTCCTCGACGATTCGGATCTGAACTACTCCATCCTGCCCGGCAATCACGACATGGACGTGGAGGGTGCGGCGGCTCACCCGTATGACAAGTGGTTTAGCGCCGGTCGCGCCAAGGCCGCTAATCCGGAGACCTTCCAAGAGCGCTACTCGGCCATCAATAATGACTCCGAGGCCCACATCTTTGAAGCAGAAGGCCAGAAATACCTGAACCTAGCCTTGGGGTGGCGCGCCGACGAGAAGGCCATTGCATGGGCGCAAGGCATCATTGATCAGCATCCAGATCTTCCGGTCATTGTGACCACCCATGAGGCCCTCAACATCGACGGGGAGGGCAACGTTTTCTATTCCGATGACTATGGCAAGGGCCTGTGGGATACGTTCATCAAGAGCAACGACCAGATCTTCCTGGTGATGGGTGGCCATCACCACGGCGCGGGCTACCGAGTGGATAAGAACGATGCCGGGCACGACGTCGTTTCCATCTTGCAGGACTATCAGATGGCCTACCAGGGCGGAAATGGTCTGCTGGGAGTGCTCGAGTTCGACCTTTCCGGCAAGCAGCTGGAGATGACCGCGCTCTCGCCGTGGGTGGCGCAGAAGCCGCACGAAGAACTGACGCAGTTCGACAAGCTCACCCTAGATGACAAGGGCGATAGCTACGCCATCCCGTTCGACTTTGAGCAGCGCTTTTCCTCCTTTTCCCCGGATTTCACCGTGGGTGAGGGCCACCAGCCGGACCTGGCACAGCGTGCGCGCGACATCGCCGCGGAAGGCTATAGGCCCTATACCATCGCGGAGGATGAGCTGCCCAAGGGCGCGGATGACTTTGCCAAGAACGACCACACGGTATTCCACTGGCGCCCGGGCCAGGCCCAAGACAAGGACGGGCATGTGCTTGCCGACGGCGCCCCTGCCGGCCGTGGCACCACCATCCCCGACGTTTCCAGCGATTCCGGCAGTGACCTGCACCGCTCTGGCGCCATGTTAGGTGATCGGGTGACCTATAGCTCCGATCACCACCCGCTTTCCTCTGATTCCGGCTCACTCTTCTGGTCCGACCCAGCGGGCAAGGTAGGAAATGCCGAGTTCCGCACCGACAAGGGCGCGGCGGCTAATAACGTGGATACCACCAAGGGGTACACTTTCGAATCCTTCGTCAAGATTCCAAAGGACTTCAATGGTGCCCAACATGGCTGGGGAAGTGCGCTTAGCCGCGACTCTGCCATCAATAAGTTGGTCGACGGCTCCGAAGACACGGACCCTACCGTCATGTTTGGTATCTCCAATCTCCGCGAGCTGCGCTGGTGGGCGGAGCCAAAGCAGGGAAGCGGTTCTACCGTATGGTCCCACGAAGTACCCAAGGATGAGTGGATGCACATTGCCGTGGTCAATGATCCACAAAGCGATAGCGTGGAGATGTTCATCAACGGCGCGCCTATCTTGCGCAACGCGGTAGGTGCCGAAGGACTTCTCCCGCGCGACCTACAGTGGGTCATGGGCGGCGGCTTTGATGACCAGCGCCCGCAGGACCCGTGGTACGGCTGGATTGGTGAGACCCGCCTGACCCAGGGTGTTCTGGGCAAGGACGAATGGCTTACCGCCCGTGCGCACGGGGACGGCAAACCGGTCGATACCACGCAGCCTGCCATGGGAAGCTCCGAGTTGAGCTCCAGTACGAGCTCGAAGCCCGCCATCTTGGGAGCAATCCTCGGCATCGCAGGCGTGGCCGGACTCATCGGTCTAGCGCTACCGCAGCTGAAGGCTTCCATCCCTCAGATCAACGCAGTGCTGCGCAAGTACCACCTGCCAACCCTGCCTGATCTGGGCTAAAGCAAAGACCTCGGTTTCCCTGACTTAGTGGAAACCGAGGTCTTTTCTCGTTGTGCCCCTGGTGAGACTCGAACTCACACGGCCTGTCGTAATTTAATAGTCTGACCAGGGGATAATTTACGATGACCCGGTTTGTGACAACGATTTGACAACTATGATGAGAGTGTCTGATGGTTTGTGTGTGGGTACCTAACCCGCATGGTGCTGTTGCAAACTTCAGGCGGAGAGCCGTGACGACCCAGTCTTCATCCTCTGATGCTCGCTGCGGGTCGGCGTTCTCAGGCAGCCTCGAACACCCGGTTGACGATCACCGCGTCCGGGTTCGGTTGCCCGTAGGCAAACATCGTGCCTTGCCCTTTCCGCAATGAGTGCATCGCCTCCATCCCTTTCAACGTCCGATATGCAGATGTCCGGTTCTTAAACGCGCCTTTCGGCCCGAGGATCCGCTTCAGCCGACCATGGTCGCCTTCCAGGATGTTGTTGAGGTATTTCACCTGCCGGTGTTCCACTGTTGGCGGGCAGATTCCCTCTGACTTCAACTCGGCGATTGCCCTGGCTAGGGAGGGTGCTTTATCGGTGTTGATCACTCTGGGATACCCGGCTGATGCATTGGATCTGAGGGCCTTGGCCAGGAAACGCTTCGCTGCGGCCACGTTCCGCTTCGGAGAGAGGTAAAAGTCCAGGGTCTGACCACCGGCGGTGATCGCCCGATAGAGGTAGCACCACCTGCCGCCGACCCGGATATAGGTCTTATCCACTCGCCAGGAAGTGGCCTGTCAGTCGGGTACCTGCCGGGACCGCCGTGTTTGCTTGTCCAGCTCAGGGGCGTATTTCTGGACCCAGCGGTAGATCGTGGTGTGATCGACTGGCACGCCCCGCTCGATCATCATTTCTTCCAGATCGCGGTAGCTGAGCCCGTAGCGGCAGTACCACCGCACTGCCCGCAGGATGATGTCACGAGGGGAAATGACGACCAGAGAAGATACCCATGGCTGTGATTATTTCGCGCAGGTCTTCCTGTCTCCCGAACTTTGCAACAACACCCTTCCGGCCGCGAACCGGTGGCGCCACGATGTGGCCGAGGCGGAAGGGAGGCCGACACCCGCCCCGAAGCTTGGGGTGGAGGACGTCTACGCCAAGCTGACTCCGACTGCGGTGAACATTCCCCACAGGGGAAACATTGGCGTCGAGTTCGACGACGGGTACATGTTCGGTGGGCACCCCGTGACGGTGAAGACGAAGAGGGATGGAACTCCCACCTCGAACGAGATGGACGTCTAACCCGACAGTCCTTCTCCCACCTTGCCCTGCCGGGCAGGATGAGGGTTGATTGCCGGGTTATCGCTTACTCGGCAGGGGCTTGGCGGAGCGGAATGCGCTCACCGCGAGGTGTTTTCGCTGGTGAACAGCCACTTGCTCTGCAGGATGAAGTTGAGGGTGGTGGCTGTTGCCTGCGAAATCACCCACGAGAGTAAAACCGTGTGTTCGAAATCCGCCAGCGGGGTACGGGCGAGCTTGTTGCCCAGCACCGCCTTGATCAAACACGCGGTGTAGACGATGAAGGCCCTCAGCTTCTCGGTGGTGGACCGGTTGCCGGAGAAAGTGACAACGCTATTGGCGTAGTAGGCGAACAGGCTGCCCAGGATGTAACTGTTTGCCCGGCTGATCAGGGCGTTTTCCTCGGAGGTTTCAAGGAAGTGCATGGTGCCGAAGTCGATGGCGGCACCGATGACTCCCACGATGCACAACAACACCACTGCCCGGGCGTTTTTCGTGCACCTGCCCGTAGTCCGTGGTCTATCTTGGGCGTCGTCGACTGTCTGGTTTGGGATGAGGTGTGTCTGCGGGGGTCGGGTAGGCCAGCTGGGGCTTTTTATAAGGTGAACTAGATGAGGCCATAAATATGGGCGAAGGGGTCGACAGTGCTGTCTGTTTGTGGCTGATATTCCGCTAGCGTGGTCGCTTCTTCAAAAGCTTCTGCGCCGAAGAGGTGCTGGATCAGCGAGGCAGTCATGTCCAAACCCGCCGCAACGCCCGAGGATGTCCATATTTTTCCATCCTCCACCCAGCGGGCTTGAGATTGCCATTCAACATCATCATCCAAGGAAGAAACCCAACCGAATGCCCTCTTGTTGCTCGTTGCTCGGCGCCCTTTAAGGAGACCCGCGGCTGCCAGTAGGGCTGAACCAGTACAGACCGATGCCACTATCTCGGCGCGCTGTCCCGTTTCCTTTAACCAGGACAGGAAAGTGGTGTCTTGAACTAGGGTTCGCGTCCCCGCACCCCCGGGGATCAGGAGAATATCCGGATTCTCGAGGTTTGTGTAAGGCAGATCTGTCAAGACACGTACGCCCTGGGTGCTCTGGACGGGCTCTTTTTCCTTTCCTAAAAAACTTATACGTATGTCCGGAACCTGACTCAAAAGCTCCACCGGCCCAAAGACGTCTAACACCTCGAATCCTTCAAAAAGGATGACGGAAACATGTCGCTCCCCAATCAGCTTTCCCATAGTCATAGCTTACGTGGTGAGGGTGTGTCAGGGTGGTATATCCCTAAATCACCGTGTCAGGGGATTGTGCTTCCCAAGAAAAACCCTCCCCGAAAAGTGTATTTGACTGTTGACCAGGTTAGACGCCTCGCTGACGAGTGTTCTCGGCATGGGGACGCGGTGCGGGTACTGGCGACCACAGGGCTGCGTTTCGGGGAGCTGGCTGGCCTTACCCCCGAGGATGTTAGTTTTTCCACCCGACGTCTTGTCGTACGGCGTTCTGCCACTACCGTGGGTGGGAAAATCGTCGTAGGCCCACCAAAAACACGCAAAACCAGAACAGTAGCGTTCTCTGACGTTGTGGCTGACGATCTTCGAGCACGTGTAGCAGCAGTAGGGCCAGGAGAATACCTATTCCACAGCCCCGGAGACCCAACTACCCCTATGCGTTTGCCCAGCTCAGGATCGTGGTTCACAGAAGCTGTGGCGCGTCTACAGTCCGAAGACCCCACATTCCCGCACATCACCCCACACGGACTCCGGCACACCGCGGCGTCTCTGCTTATCAGTGCGGGGCCACTGTTTTGGTGGTGAGCAGGCAGCTGGGGCACGAGGACGCAGCCATGACAATAAACACGTATGCGGATCTTTTTGACGACGACCTAGGGTCTGTGTCTGCGAAAATGGCGGATCTGTGGGCCTGATTCCGTGACAACATTTGACAACATTTTGTGAGCGTCCTGATCGTAATGATTGCAATGACGGGTTAAACGACAAAAAGTGTGTCCGGAATTGCCGATTTCCCGGGCGTAACCTCTAGGTTTCAGGAAAATATATGCTCCTGGGGCATATATCTGGCTCTCAGACGGCAAATCCACGAAGGGGCTAGCGCTGTGTGCTATGTACGCCGTGGTGTGGTGGCGCAATGCCAAAGAACCAACCACGCTGCTACTGCGGCGGTGAAATGAAACGCAACGGCACCACCAGCAAAGGCACCACCAGATGGCGATGCAAACAATGCGGCGCATCCAGCGTGAAGCACCGCGGCGACATCACCAATGCAGCGGTGTTTACCGCTTTCATTGATCATCTCACCACCGGTGCCAGTCTCGATGTTGTTGCCCACCGCGTGGGATGTTCGCCCCGTACGCTGCAACGCCGGTTTGAACCGTTCTGGCTCATTGATGTGCCCAACCCCACCAATGCACATTGTGGACGAGTTTACGACCAGGTGTTTTTAGACGGCACCTACACCGCCGGCGGCTGTTTGATCGTCGCTGCCACCATCGATCACGTCATTGCCTGGCACTGGTGCAAACACGAAACCACCCGCGACTACCAGCGACTGCTCGAACGCATCGAAGCACCACTGATTGCTGTCATCGACGGCGGCCAAGGAGCATTTAGCGCGATTAGAAAGTGCTGGCCGACCACAAAAATCCAACGCTGCCTCGTCCACGCCCAACGCGTCGTGCGGCGCTACACCACCTCACGCCCGCGCACAGATGCCGGGCGCACCATCTACCAACTTGCACTGAAACTGACTCGGATCACCACCTTGGATGAAGCGGCAAAATGGGGCACGCAACTGCACGAATTCTCTACGATCTACCAAGCCTGGATGGATGAGAAAACCACGGTCAAAGACCCCAAAACTGGTACGTGGACTCGCGTGTGGACACACCACAACGTGCGCAAGGCCTACAACAGTCTCAACCACCTCTGGCGAAGCGACCTGCTGTTTGTCTACCTCAAGCCCCCAGAAACAGTCCTTGAACCTGACCGGATCAAATCCACCACAAACAGTCTGGAAGGCGGTATCAACGCCCAGCTCAAACTGCTCGCCAGGACTCACCGCGGCAGATCAGGTGAACGACAACGCCGAATGCTGGATTGGTGGCTCTACCTTAAAACGGAACTGCCTGACGATCCAGTACGAATCGCCAGGCAGTCCAACTGGGGCCAGGACCAACTCGCCAAAGTAACAACCCTGACCCAAAACGAGAACCAAGCCGACCACCAAACAGGACGACCAGCCCTCTACGACAACGGTATCGATACCGAGTACACCCACTCAATCGGCATCCAAAAAGGCCAGATCTAACCCCACGACACGCCGAACCAGACACACTTTTTGTCGTTTAACCCGCAATGACTGCAGTTTCGTAACATGAAAAAACAACCCCCTACCAGGAAGTTCCCGGTCAGAGGGTTGTTACGAAAAGTGCCCCTGGTGAGACTCGAACTCACACTGGACGGGTTTTGAATCCGTTGCCTCTGCCAATTGGGCTACAGGGGCGCACAGTGTAAAGGCGGACTGCCTTTGACTGTGAAAATAGTAGCGCAGGCACTAGGCGAATTCCTAATTGGGTAGGGGCAGCGGGGGAATGCCCACGTCATTCACAAAATCTGCACCGGGGTGTTCGGATGTCGGCGTGCTTCTCTAGGATGGGGCAGGTGACTACTAATCAGCCTCGACTTCTGCTCATTGACGGCCACTCTATGGCCTTTCGCGCCTTCTATGCCCTGCCGGTGGATAATTTCTCCACCTCAGGAGGTCAGCACACCAATGCCGTGTATGGCTTCTTATCGATGCTCTCTAATATCGTGGCGGAAGAGGCCCCCGACGCCATTGCGGTGGCATTCGACGTGGGGCGCAAGACCTTCCGCACTGAGATGTTCCCGGACTATAAGGCCCAGCGCGAGGCCGCGCCGGAGGAATTCAAGGGTCAGGTAGACCTCATTCGCGAGGTGCTCGAGGTACTAGGCATTACCACCCTCTCTCGTGAGAACTACGAGGCCGATGACATTCTGGCTACTCTCGCAACCGAGGCACAGGACTATGAGACTCTCATCGTCACCGGAGACCGTGACTACCTGCAGTTAGTTAATGAGTCCACGACGGTGCTCTATCCCATGAAGGGCGTATCCACGCTCCACCGCTTTACCCCATCCGCGGTAGAAGAAAAATACGGTCTCACCCCCGCGCAGTACCCAGACTTTGCCGCCCTGCGCGGCGATCCTTCCGATAATTTGCCGGGCATCCCAAAGGTAGGCGAGAAGACGGCCACCAAGTGGATTGTCAAGTATGGAGACTTGGCATCCTTGGTAGAGCACGCCGAGGAAATTAAGGGCGTGGTGGGCAATAACTTCCGCGAGCGCATCGAGCAGGTGCAGATGAACCGCAAGCTCACCCAGATGATCACGGACATGGACTTAGAAGTCGGTCCCGACGATTTGGCGTTTAAGGAAGCCAAGGTCGCCGACGTTGCCGCCAAGTTCGATGACCTAGAGTTCGGTACCAACCTGCGCGATCGCGTACTCGCCGCCATTCCCAATGATGGTGCTGAGGCAGCGCAGCAAGCCGAGGAAGTCCAAGAGCTAGAAACAGTCATCGACGATGAGCCATTGTCTCAGTGGCTGCCTGGCCGTAAGCACGTTGCAGTTTATGTCCAAGGCGAGGGAAACCCGGGGCAGGGTGATGCTTCGGCGATTGCTTTCGTGGACCAACAACGCCACGGCCTGCAAGTGGAGCTGGGCGATCTTACTGCCGAGGATGATAAGGCCCTTGCGCAGTGGTTGGCCTCCGATGCGCCGAAGTATTTCCACGAAGCGAAGGCCGCTTTCCATATGCTCGCCGGCCGCGGGATTGAGCTGGCAGGCATCGCTCATGACACGGCCCTTGCCGCTTACCTGTTACGCCCCGGTCAGCGCACTTACGCGCTTGCCGACGTCTACCAGCGCCACCTCCAAAAGACCCTCGGCGCCGCCACGGAACAGCTTTCCCTGCTGGATGATTCCTCTCTAGTGGACCAGGCCGCAGCAATTATGGAGCTTGCAGAAAGGCTCACCGCAGAGCTACAGGAGATTGACTCTTTCGAACTCTATACCGACCTCGAGCTGCCGCTGGTAACCATTCTGGCGCGCATGGAGGCTACCGGAATTGCCGTTGACGTTGACATTCTCGAAACGCAAAAGGATGCCTTTGTAGAGCAGGTTGCCGAACAAGAACGTGCCGCCCGCGAGCTTGCCGGCGATGACAAGCTCAACCTCAACTCGCCAAAGCAGTTGCAAACCGTGCTCTTTGAGACATTTGAGCTGCCCAAGACCAAGAAGACGAAGACGGGCTATTCCACCGCGGCCAAGGAGATTGAACAGCTCGCGGCTAAGAACCCTCACCCTTTCCTCGATCATCTCTTGGCACACCGCGAGTACCAGAAGATGAAGACCACCTTGGAAGGTCTCATCAAGACCGTGCAGCCTGACGGCCGCATTCACACCACGTTTAACCAAACCGTGGCCTCTACCGGCCGCTTGTCATCCACCGAACCCAACCTGCAAAACATCCCCGTGCGCACCGAAGCAGGCCGCCAGATTCGTTCTGCCTTCATCGTGGGCGAGGGCTTCGATGAACTCATGACTGCGGACTACTCCCAGATTGAGATGCGTGTCATGGCGCACCTCTCCGCTGACCCGGGCCTCATCGAGGCCTACAAGGAAGGCGAAGACCTGCACAACTATGTTGGCTCTCGAGTCTTTGACGTTCCCGTTGACCAAGTGACACCCGAGCTGCGCCGCCGAGTCAAGGCCATGTCCTATGGGTTGGTTTACGGTCTTTCCGCTTTCGGTCTATCCCAGCAATTAGGCATTCCGGCGGGGGAGGCAAAGTCCATCATGGAAAGCTACTTTGAGCGCTTTGGCGGCGTGAAGAAGTACCTCGATGAAGTCGTGGTCCAAGCCCGCAAGGATGGCTACACGGCAACGCTCTTTGGCCGTCGCCGCTACTTGCCAGAGCTCAACTCCGATAACCGCCTAGCGCGCGAGAACGCGGAGCGCGCAGCGCTTAATGCACCGATTCAGGGCACTGCCGCAGACATTATTAAGGTGGCGATGATTCGCGTGGACCGCGCACTGCATGGAATGAAGTCTCGCGTGTTGCTTCAGGTGCACGATGAATTGGTAGTCGAAGTCGCCCCCGGTGAGGCCGACACGGTTCGAGAGATTCTCGAGCGTGAGATGGACTCTGCCATCGAGCTCAACGTGCCTCTAGAGGTCTCGGCTGGTGCCGGCAAGGATTGGGATGCCGCGGCCCACTAGCGCGGTTTCTTTCTCCCGCCGAGAAAAGGCGCGCCTTAGGCTTGCCTCTCAAGGCCTAACCGTTCAGCGGTGGAAGAGCGCTGAGGAAGTAGTCCGTTCCTTCGGCGTCATGCAAGGCCAAGACCTGCATTCCATACGGCGCTCACTTGCTTTGCGGGCGGAAGACCACTCGGATGCTGGGAATATTGTGCGTGGATATCCCATGCGCAATACCCTTTTCGCGGCTTCTGTCAAGGACATAGGCTGGATAACTGAACTGTGCGCTAAAGGGCGCAAGGGGGACGCAGAGTTGCGAGCAAAGGTGGCCGAGCTCATCGATCGTCCGCTTTCGCGTGCCGAGCTTAAGGAACGGGCGACCACAGCGTTGCCTGAAGTGCCCTTCTGGCACGTTGTGCGCGTAGCAATGGAAAGCGGTCACGCCGTCTACTGTGGAGCCGAGCAGCTCATCACACCAGTGGAGCTGCCGGGGATAGACGAAGCTTTCAATGGAGACAAGGTCGCAGCTACCGCTGACCTAATGGTCCGGTATTTCCGCACTCATGGCCCAGCGACGCTGCCGGACTTTGCTTGGTGGACAAAGCTACCGCAAAGACTAATAAAGCCAGCAGCTGAAAACCTTCCGCCGGATATCGTGCGGTGTGGGGAAGAATCCCAGGACTTTGTCTCGTTAGAAGTAATAGATATGGCCGAGGCGCGAAGAAAGCGTTCGGTGTTCTTGTTGGGGGCTTTCGACGAGTACATCTTGGGATACCGAGATCGGTTATTCGCAATGACTTCAGAGGTTCACGAGATACTTGCCCCTGGAAACCGCGGTGTATTTCGCCGCGCCATTGTGGTGGACAGCCAAGTTTGTGGGACGTGGAATAAGCAAGCTATCGAGGATTTGGGCATACCGGGCTATGCTGAGCGGAAAGTTCAGAAACTGTGGCGGAATGCGCGCTAAGTTTTTTAGGTAGCCTTTTCTGTGCGGAGGAATTTATGCGTGCAAATGGAGAAACTAAGAAGGGAAATATTGTTCAGTGACTCTGGAAGAGAAAATGAATAAATGGAATCTCCGCTTTTTTGAAAGCCTGTGGGCCATTCAAGTGAATCTTCTTGCAGCCGATATTAATGACCTCGGGCTAGCCCAATTTCTTGAAGAGCATAAAGCCTCTGCAATTTCGTACCCGGTTTTTGCCGGGTCTTACTTTTTGATGGCCATGATCATAGCGCGCGTGGCGCCAAACCCTAAGGTTAGGAGATTAACGGCTGCTGGGGTGATGGTCGTATCCACGGCGCTTGCGTTTCTCTTTCCGTCCGCGTGGATGTTTGCCGCGTTGGTTATTTTCGCACTTGCTTATTACCTCTGGCCACGCAAAGAAGGCGTATCCATCTGAGGTCGGCGCTCCACTAGGCAATTGGCCAGCATGTCGAAAGGGGTTTGACCAAAAGCGAGCATGCTTATGCTGAGAATTGCTAAAAGTAGCGGCATGACTCCGGGCCAGCCTGTCAGCGTAAGCATTGTTAGCAATAGCCAGGAATTGCGCAGGCAAGCGGTGAAGAATCCTGGGTGGGTAGCAATGATTTCTAGCTGCAGGGACCATTTACCTAGCGAGGTGGATTTCGTGGCTTCCACCCATACTCGATAGGCGTAAAAGACCACGGCGGCGGCAATGGCATTATAGAGTTCTAAGGTCTCTCCCGTGAGTGGATGGTCGGCTACCGCGTTTACTACCCATCGCATTACCATGACGATGGCAGCGGCTAGGAAACTATCAATCCACCAGGCAATGCCACGTCGTATCAATAAGCCAATCCGGTCCAAAACCATGTCTATAGGTTAGCGGGAATTGCGGCAGACGAAAATAATCGTGCCGGGAAAGATTTCGCCTCGCTGTGGTGACCATTGGCCCCACGTAGTGGTGAGCTCCCTTGGCCATTCGGGCTCGATGATGTCCTCTATCAGGTAGGGGCCTTCGCCCTGTAAGGCCTTAAACCAGTCGGCGATGGTGCGGTGGAACTCCGCATAGGTGAGGTTGCCATCGCGGTCTTGTTCCACATAGGCGCGGTTGAAATAGCTGATACCGGCGGTGAGATCGGTGGGGTCGTCGGGGAAAATCCAGCGCATCGGGTGGTTGGCCGAAAGGACAAAGCGACCGGATGGTTTAAGAACGCGGGAGACTTCACCTAAGGCTAAGTCAAGGTTGGCAAGGAAGGGAAAGGCTCCGAACGCCGAAAATGCGGCGTCGAAGGAGCCGGTGGCGTAGGGGAGTGACAGTGCATCGGCCTGCGTTAAGGGGAGTCCGGGTGCAGCGTGGTTAAGCATGCCGCGGGAGATATCGAAGCCGGTGGCGAAGTGTGCGCGCGACTGCAGCCATTCGGTGCACGGGGCGGAGCCGCAGCCAATTTCGAGGACGGAGGAAGCCGAGACGTCGCCTAGCAAGTGCGCTTGGTCTTCGTGCAGCATTTCTGGGCACCAGTAAAAGGAAGATAGGTAGTCGGGGTGCTCGGCGTGGTAGTTGGCGGCGTCGCTATCCCAGTAGGCCTGGTTTGCGTGCGAGGGGGAAGTCACGGTGGAAGAAATTCCTTTGCGAAATAGTTGGTCCGCGTATTTGCCCTTTTAGCTGGACAGATGTAGTGTTAAACGGGCGTGTCTATGCCGCGGGTTGTTCTAAGCCCCTGTAGGAAGGCTTTAAGCAATCACGAGGCGGGATCGATTATTTCTCTTTTTAGCTGCATTTGTGCAGCTTAGCAAGCTTTTTTCGAGAGACGCGCAGTTGTCCAATTTCGATTTCCTACATTTATTCGGAGCATTTTTCAATATGCCATCTTCTAACACCCCGCAGGTTGCGATTAACGATATCGGAACCGCAGAGGACTTCCTCGCAGCTGTAGACGCCACCATCAAGTACTTCAACGATGGTGACATTGTCGAGGGTACTGTCGTCAAGGTTGACCACGACGAGGTACTGCTGGACATCGGATACAAGACCGAAGGTGTTATCCCTTCCCGCGAGCTGTCCATCAAGCACGACGTCAACCCGGACGAGGTTGTTGAGGTCGGCGATGAGGTTGACGCACTTGTTCTCACCAAGGAGGACAAGGAAGGTCGTCTGATCCTGTCCAAGAAGCGTGCGCAGTACGAGCGTGCATGGGGCGCCATCGAGGAGCTGCAGGCCAAGGAAGAGCCTGTTACCGGTACCGTTATCGAGGTTGTCAAGGGCGGCCTCATTCTGGATATCGGCCTGCGTGGCTTCCTGCCTGCATCCCTCGTTGAGATGCGTCGCGTCCGTGACCTGGAGCCGTACATCGGCCAGGAGCTGGAAGCAAAGATCATCGAGCTGGACAAGCAGCGCAACAACGTTGTCCTCTCCCGCCGTGCATACCTCGAGCAGACCCAGTCCGAGGTTCGCTCCGAGTTCCTGCACCAGCTGCAGAAGGGCCAGGTCCGCAAGGGCGTTGTTTCCTCCATCGTCAACTTCGGCGCCTTCGTCGATCTCGGCGGTGTCGACGGCCTGGTTCACGTTTCCGAGCTGTCTTGGAAGCACATCGACCACCCATCTGAGGTTGTCACCGTTGGTGACGAGGTAACCGTTGAGGTTCTGGACGTCGATCTGGACCGCGAGCGCGTTTCCCTGTCCCTGAAGGCTACCCAGGAAGATCCGTGGCGCGTATTCGCCCGTACCCACGCTGTGGGCCAGATCGTTCCGGGCAAGGTCACCAAGCTCGTTCCGTTCGGCGCCTTCGTTCGCGTCGAGGAGGGCATCGAGGGCCTGGTTCACATCTCCGAGCTGGCTCAGCGCCACGTCGAGGTTCCGGATCAGGTTGTCACCGTTGGCCAGGAAGTTATGGTCAAGGTCATCGACATCGATCTCGAGCGTCGTCGTATCTCTCTGTCCGTTAAGCAGGCAGACGAGGACTACACCGAAGAGTTCGATCCGTCCAAGTACGGCATGGCTGACTCCTACGACGAGCAGGGCAACTACGTCTTCCCTGAGGGCTTCGACCCTGAGACCAACGAGTGGAAGGAAGGCTTCGACGAGCAGCGTCAGGCTTGGGAAGCACGCTACGCAGAGTCCGAGCGTCGCTTCAACCTGCACACCGCTCAGATCGAGCGCAACCGCGCCGCAGCCGCTGAGGCTGCTGAGTCTGCAGAGTCCTCCAACTACTCCTCTGATTCCTCCGATGCAGCTCCGGCATCCGAGACTCAGGCAGAGGTTGGCGGCTCCCTGGCTTCCGACGAGCAGCTCGCCGCACTGCGCGATAAGCTGGCTGGCAACTAAAGCTTCCGCTTAGTTTCCGCTAAGCCTTAGGGCTTTGCTCACCGCCGCGCCCACTTCATCACCTAGATGAGGTGGGCGCGGCTTTTGTGATCTTATAGACAATTTGTGCAAACGTTTGCCAGATTGTTTAATGCCGCTAGGTGGTTGACCAGCGACGAAGTAAAGACAAATAGAAAAACTTCCTGGCAAGTCCACAAAACGGGCTTTTGTTCATGTGGGAATCTTCTTATACTCAAAGGTGACGTTATAGCCAGTGCAGTACTGGTTATAAGTGGTATCGAATTGAGGAGTAAGAAGTGGCATCTATCAAGGACACTTCCGCCCACATCGTTGAAAGTATTGGCGGCGCCGACAACATCACGTCGCTGACGCACTGTGCGACGCGCTTGCGCTTTCAACTTGCTGATGCGGGGAGAGTTGATCAAGAAAAGCTCGATAGCGATCCAGCGGTGCTTGGCACCGTGCCGCAGGGCGCTCACGGCTACCAGGTAGTCATGGGCGGCGGCGTTGCTGACTACTACAACGAGATCATCAAACAGCCCGGTGTGCATTCCTCCGGCGACAAAGAGGCGTCCTCGAAGAAGGAATATGACGGGGTTCGCGGTAAGTACGACTGGGTGGATTACTGCTTCGAGTTCCTTTCTGATACGTTCCGCCCTGTTTTGTGGGCGTTGCTTGGTGCCTCGCTCATCATCATGTTGCTGATCCTGGCAGACACCGCGCACATTCAGGATTTCCGCGCTCCGCTGGAGGAGCAGCCGGAAGGCTTCCGCTTGGCTCACGCCATGTACCAGTCGGTCTTCTACTTCTTGCCGGTGATGGTCGGTGCGACCGCGGCCCAAAAGTTGGGTGCGAATATGTGGGTCTCCGCGGCTATTCCCGCAGCTCTGCTGACTCCTGAATTTATGTCGCTGGGTGAGCAAGGCGATACGGTCAACGTATTTGGCCTGCCGCTGGTTATTAACTCTTATGGTTCCCAGGTTTTCCCGCCCATTTTGGCCGCAATCGGCCTGTACTGGGTGGAAAAGGGGCTAAAGAAGATTATTCCTAGCGCGGTTCATATGGTCTTCGTGCCGTTCTTCTCTCTGCTCATTATGATTCCGGCAACGGCCTTCTTACTCGGCCCGTTCGGCATTGGCGTGGGAAACGGCATTTCCTGGATCCTGTACCAGATCAATGATTTCTCGCCGTTCATCCTGGCTATCGTTATTCCGCTGCTGTACCCGTTCCTCGTTCCGATGGGCTTGCACTGGCCGCTGAACGTCATCATGATTCAGAACATCGCAACCTACGGCTACGACTTCATTCAGGGCCCGATGGGCGCATGGAATTTCGCTTGCTTCGGCGTCGTAGGCGCGGTCATGGTTATCTCCTTCAGGGAGAAGAACAATGCCATGCGCCAGGTTTCTATCGGTGCCTTCGCTGCGGGCATGCTTGGTGGCGTGTCGGAGCCTTCCCTCTACGGTATCTTGTTGCGCTTCCGCCGCAGCTACTACCGGTTGCTGCCAGGTTGTGCGATAGGCGGCGCCATCATCGGTCTCTTCGATGTCCGCGCTGAGGCCTTCGTCTTTACCTCTGCGTTGACCACTGGCGCTATGACCCCGCAGCTGGGTTACGTACTTGGTATCACGGCTGCGTTCCTTACCTCTTTCTTCCTGACCTTGTTCTTCGGCTACCGCACTGCAGAGGAAAAGCAGGCAGACTTGGAGCGCATCGCCCGCGAACAGGGCGAATCTGTGGAGGACGTAGCTGCTCGTTCGGAGTTTAAGCCCACCAATGCTGGGAAGGAAGAGTCCTCGAATGCGGGTGGCGCAGTTGCTGCCAGCGCTGCGGGCGCTGCTGCTACTGGTGTTGCCGCCAAGCAGGCTGGCAAGGACGACATCGTGCTGGATTCCCCTCTGGAAGGCGAGGCAGTAGATCTTTCGGAGGTTCCGGATCCGATCTTTGCTGGAGCAAAGCTGGGACCTGGCATGGCTGTGCTGCCAACTGGCAATACCGTCTATGCGCCTGCCGACGGCAAGGTGCTCACCGTTCAAAAGTCCGGCCATGCGGTAGGCCTAAGCCTCGACAATGGCGTGCAGCTACTCATTCACGTAGGTCTCGATACCGTTGAGCTGGGAGGCGAAGGCTTCGATGTGCACGTGGAAAAGAAGCAACGCATATCCGCAGGCGACAAATTGATTAGCTTTGACCCAGAGTTCATTCGTTCCAAGGGCTATAACTTGATTACTCCAGTTGTGGTCACTAACGCCACTAAGTTCGGCGCGGTCTCCGGCGAAGCCGGCCAGGTTACCCTGAATGATGATTTGCTCCGCATTCCACCGAAGCCAGAGGAAGCAGCGGAATAAGGGATCGCTGACACCTATAGCGACAGAGGAACCTCACATCATCGCGTATGGTGGGGTTCCTTTTCGCGTAGGGTGGCTGCCATGAAACTCATTGGGCTTACAGGTGGTATTGGCAGTGGCAAGTCAACAGTCGCGAGGATCTGCCGCGAACGCGGATGGGAAGTGGTCGATGCCGATAGCATTGCGCGCGACGTCGTCAAGCCCGGGCGGCCTGCGTTAGCGGAGCTGGCGTCAGCATTTGGAGAAGATATTTTGCTGGCAGATGGCAGCCTTAACCGCAAGGAATTGGCTCGGCGAGCCTTTGCGGACAACGAACGCACCGAGTTGTTGAATTCCATTACCCATCCACGCATCCAAGCGGAAACGCAGCGCCAATTCGCGGCGGCACGTGAAGATGGCTATGATTTTGCGGTTTACGATATGCCGCTTTTGGTAGATAATGGCTTAGACAAAGACATGGACTACGTCATCGTGGTGGACGTGGCGGTAGAAGAGCGCGTCCGTCGTCTCGTAGCTTCACGCGGGTTGGAAGAGGAAGACGCGCGCCGTCGCATTGCAGCGCAGGTACCTGATGAGGTGCGATTGGCCGCGGCTACGCACGTCATTGACAACAATGGGACGTTGGAGCAGTTGCGCGCGCGAGCGGCCGAGGTCATGGACCGCATAGAAGCGGACTCTTAGATGCGGAGTCACCCAAACTTTAACCGTTGGGCGGTTAGAGTTTACGCAGTTTAGAAGTTGTGTTAACTTTCGCGTCTTAAGCTACTCGCCGTGGGAACGTGGGATACTGGACCTTTTGATAATCACGCTGCGCGAGAACTGCTCGCTAGCCTGCGTGATGGTTCTTTCGATCTCACAGCCTTTCAGAAGTCATGCGCCGTGGAGCCCTTAGACTCTGATGACGCGGAAACCATGATCGCGCTGGGCGCTCTGTTAAAGCTGAAGGCTGATGCACTGCCGGAAGGCATTCACCGCGAGGAACTTGCACCCCTGTATACACCGCAGTCTAAAGCATGGTTGCGTCGCCGCATTAATAGTGCAATGTGCCCAGAGACGTCTTCTGTCTATGCGCTGTGGGAGACCACCGGCGAGCTGGAAGAGTGGCTGCGCACCGCGCAGGACTCCTTGCCGTGAACATAGCTAGCCGCGCCATATAAGCAGTAGAGTAGTGGGCATGGCTTTTGCTGCTGAACATCCTCTTATTCCAGATTCCGAGCACCGCGTCGTCAGCGAGGTCGAGCGCACCCCAGGTGAGTTTCAGGTTGTCTCTGAATACGAACCGGCCGGCGACCAGCCCGCTGCTATTGCAGAGCTCAACGAACGCCTCAACCGCGATGAGCGCGATGTAGTACTCATGGGTGCTACCGGTACTGGTAAATCCGCTACTGCCGCTTGGTTGATTGAAAAACAGCAGCGCCCCACGCTGGTGATGGCACCAAATAAGACCCTGGCAGCGCAGCTAGCGAACGAGCTGCGCCAGCTCCTGCCGCATAACGCGGTGGAGTACTTCGTGTCTTATTATGACTACTACCAGCCAGAGGCTTATATTGCGCAGACGGATACCTATATTGAAAAGGACTCGTCCATCAACGAGGACGTAGAGCGCCTGCGCCACTCGGCCACCTCGGCGCTGCTGTCCCGCCGGGATGTGGTGGTTGTGTCCTCCGTGTCCTGCATTTATGGCTTGGGTACCCCGCAGTCCTACTTGGATCGCTCAGTCATCATTTCCGTGGACGAGGAGCTGGATCGTGACCGCTTCCTCCGTTTGCTGGTGGATATCCAATACGAACGCAATGACGTGGGATTTACCCGCGGTACCTTCCGCGCCAAGGGTGACACGGTCGATATCATTCCGGCTTATGAGGAGCGCGCGGTGCGCATTGAATTCTTCGGCGATGATATCGATTCCCTTTACTACATTCACCCCGTCACTGGTGATGTCATCGAGGAAGTAGACGAGGTGCGCATCTTCCCCGCGACCCACTACGTGGCAGGGCCCGAACGCATGGAAAAAGCTGTGGCTGCCATCAAAGAGGAATTGGCCGAGCGCCTGGAGGATCTGGAAAACCGCGGCAAACTGCTGGAGGCACAACGGCTTCGCATGCGCACCGAATACGATCTAGAAATGATCGAGCAGGTAGGTTTTTGCTCCGGCATCGAGAACTACTCCCGCCACGTAGATGGCCGCCCAGCCGGCTCCGCACCGGCAACGCTACTGGATTACTTCCCCGAGGATTTTCTCACCATTATTGACGAGTCTCACGTCACTGTCCCACAGATTGGCGGCATGTTCGAGGGCGATATGTCCCGCAAGCGCAACCTGGTGGAATTCGGTTTCCGGCTGCCCTCCGCAGTGGATAACCGCCCGCTGACCTTTGATGAGTTTGAACAACGCGTGGGACAAACCGTCTACATGTCCGCCACCCCGGGTGACTTCGAACTTACGTCCTCGGACGGTGAATACGTGGAGCAGGTTATTCGCCCAACTGGTCTGGTGGATCCGAAGGTTACCGTCAAACCCACTAAGGGCCAGATTGATGATCTTATCGATGAGGTACGCACCCGCATTTCGCAGCAAGAGCGCGTACTGGTGACCACGCTGACCAAGCGCATGGCAGAAGACCTCACCGATTACCTCCTGGAGCAAGGCATTAAGGTGCGCTACCTGCACTCGGATATCGATACCTTGCAGCGCGTCGAGCTTTTGCGGCAATTGCGCTTGGGTGAGTTTGATGTGCTGGTGGGCATTAACCTTCTGCGTGAGGGCCTTGACCTCCCCGAGGTATCGCTCGTTGCCATCTTGGATGCGGACAAGGAAGGTTTCTTGCGCTCTACCACGTCGCTCATCCAGACCATTGGCCGTGCTGCCCGTAACGTCTCTGGCGAGGTGATTATGTATGCCGATAAAATCACCGATTCGATGCAAGAGGCAATCGAGGAGACGGAGCGACGCCGCGAAAAGCAGATTGCCTATAACAAGGAACACGGCATTGACCCGCAGCCTTTGCGAAAGAAGATTGCCGATATTCTTGACCAGGTCTATGAAGACGGCGGGGAAGAGGAGTCCAACTCCGATCCCTCTGCAGTGGTGGAGAAGCGGGATATTTCCAGCATGGCTACCGATGAGGTGCAGGCGCTTATCGACGACCTCTCGGCCCAAATGGGGGCTGCCGCGCGCGAGCTCAAATTCGAGTTGGCTGGTCGACTACGTGATGAAATCGCTGATCTAAAGAAGGAATTGCGTGGATTGAAGGAAGCGGGAATTTAGTTTTCTCCCCCTGAAAGTGATGAATGGCTCCGCGGGTGCTTCTCTCAAGAGCTGCGCTAGTTATACTGGATAAGTGCCAGAAGCGCCGTTTAGTTGTCACTGTGGAATAGTTCAACTGCAAGGAGAATAATGCTTACTTATAAAAACATTGCCGTCGGCACCGATGGCTCTGAAACCTCCCTGCGCGCGGTCCGCGCTGCGGCGTCCATGGCACGGGCGTACGACGCCAAGCTGATTATCATTTCAGCCTTTTATAACCACGCTGGATCCATGCTTGGTGCTCCGCGGGGCGACGAAGCCGGTCTGCCCGTTGTAAGTGAGGACATGGCCGGTACCTACCTGACCAATGCCACCCGTATCGCCGAGTCGGAGGGTGCGGAACACATTGAAATCGTAGGCAAATCTGGAGACCCAGTAAAAGCCTTGTTGGAGGTAGGCCAGGACTATGATGTGGACCTGTTCGTGGTGGGCAACCGCGGCGTGAACTCCGTTCGTGGTCGAGTCTTCGGTTCTGTGCCAACAGAACTAACCCACAAGTCAAAGGTAGACGTCGTCGTAGTTAATACCAGCGAGAAACGTTAAACATTTTTCGTTGTTACACTGGCAGTAAAGCCTTTGTAGGCTAAATAAACACTCTGGGTACACACCCACAAAGAAAGGTCATCATGAGCGACTACAACACGATCGTTGTCGGTACTGACGGTTCTAAGTCTTCTCTCCTCGCTGTAGAGCGAGCAGCTAAGATCGCCGCCGCATTCGATTCCACTCTGATTATCGGTTGTGCTTACTACGAGAACCAGGAGCAGGCTTCCAAGACCCTGCGCCAGGATTCCGTAACCATCTTGGGCGATGAGAAGGCCGAGGCAAACCTCAAGGACGCTAAGGCACACGCTGAGAAGTTCGGTGCTTCCAAGGTCGAAACCGCTGTTCGCCCGGGCACCCCGGTACAGGCCCTGATGTCCATCGTCAACGACAACGATGCTGACCTACTCATCGTGGGCAACCGCGGCATCAACTCTCTCACCGGCCGCCTGCTGGGCTCCGTGCCGGCAGACGTTGCTCGCCAGTCCGACTGCGACGTAATGATTGTTCACACCGTCAGCTAAGAACGGCAATTAAAACCCGCCTTGGTCTTGCTTTGAAAAGACCAAGGCGGGTTTCGTCGTTAAGCGCAGCTTACTCCGTAGGGTGTGCAGCGTTGAATGCGGCGGCAATGGCGTTGCCGTTTGCGCCCTGAATCAAGGGGATAGAGAAGTGGCCCTCCTCATTGGCATCGGCCAAAGGGCTAAGGGAGCCGTGGGAGAGCAACTGCTCCTGCGGGCTCAGATTGCGGATAAGCACAGAGTGAATCCGGTCCGGATGCTCATTAGCCACATCGCCGTAGGTCAATGGATCATGTTGTCCGTCATCGCCAATGAGAATCCATTGCATATCCGGGTAGGCGATGAGTAGATTGCGCAGCTGAACACGCTTGTGCTCCTGACCACTGCGGAAAAGCCCCGTTTCCGTAGGGCCCCAGTCCGTCAGCAGCATGGGACCCGCGGGGAAACCATGGTGGGACAGGAATTTCTTGAGCGAGCCAAAGGTATTCCAAGCGCCTGTAGAAAGATAAAACACTGGGGCTTGGGGGAAGCGCTGCTGCAGCTGAGCATAGAATTCGGCCATTCCGGGAACGGCCTGTCGCTTACTAGGGCGCTTGGCCCAGGAATTCCACGCCGCCGTTAGCGCGCGGGGCAGCCACGTGACAAGCACCGTGTCATCGATATCGCTAACGATGCCGATCTTGGCCGCCGGATCAACGATAAGTAGTTGGACTTCCACGGCATTCGCGTTTGCGGCCTCGATTGTTGCCGTATGCCATCCAGGCTCTAATTCGTGGTCATGGACTAGTAAGTCAATGTATCCGTTTCGATCGGTGGTGCCGGCGACAGTCTTTTCCCCAATAGTTACCGAAACGTCGTGGTGTCCTACTTGAATGGTAAGAAACTGCTGGTAGCCGCGCTCACCCCACGTATCCCTCTTGCCTTCATCAGGATCATGCATGAGTACGCGGCCGAAGATTCTCACCTGATCGGTGGTGCCATAACCGGTATATCCCACGATCAGGGGCTGCCATCCACGCCGTTGAGAGCGCTTCAAAGTAAAGGAGTTTAGTGAGCTTTCAGCTTTGCGCATGATGTCAGATAAGGCCATGGCACAAAGCTTACGGGAGCCTAAAGAACTTCGCCGCAGTCACCGACGAGCGTGAGCGATTGGGTGGCACGAGTGATGCAGACATAGAGGTTCTGCAATCCCTGTGGGGAGGCATCCACGATGCGCTGCGGATCGAGCACAATCACGTGATCAAACTCCAGGCCCTTATAGCGCTCCGCCGTGGCGGCGTCAATAACCGCTGTGAGCCTGCCGTCCTCTTCGCTGTGCACTCCAGGGGTGTAGGTACCCTGCTCAAGCCGGCGCACCTGCACTCCATCACGGATGGCTGTCGCCGGGATGGCATCAGGGTTAATCATTTCCAAAAGTCCATTGGCCAATTCCGTAATGGGCTGTGGGGTGCGATAGTTGACGGTTAAGAAGTGGTGACGGAATCGTTGAGCCACGAAAGGCTCGAGGGCCTCGCCCCAGTCATCAACACCTGCCGGGGAGCCGGTCTGGGAGGTATCACCCACCAAAGTCATCCACCGTGATGGACAGCGGCGGAAGAGCATTCGCCACTCCATAGGAGTTAATTCCTGGGCTTCGTCCACGATGATGTGACCATAAGCCCATGTATGGTCTTCGCGGGCGCGTTGGGCAGTGGTGCGTTTATCGCGTACCTCCTGGCGGTGCGCCAAGGTTTCGGCGTCGATGACATCGTGGGCAGAGAGGATTTCTGCTTCAAACATGTCATCGTCATTATCTGTGGACTCGGAGGAGGACAAGATATCCAATGCGTCTTCCGCATCCGCCACCTGCTCGCGCCACGCGGCATCATCGGCTGCCTTCTTTTCTTCAGGGTTGGGCAGGCCGATGAGGACGGCAAGCTCGTCTAACAAGGCCGCATCCGAATCCGTCCATGCTCGTCCCTCTGCCCGGTAGAGCGCTTCTTGGGTTTCTTCGTCATATCCGTGCGCGGCAGAAGCGATGCGCTCGCGCGAGGAGACTAGAGCAGCAAGTACATCTGTGGGGTGTAGTTCGGGCCAAAACTCATCGATCAAGGCAGTGACGGCTGCGTCCTCAGCAAGGTCATCGTGGAACTGATCGACATCGGCGCGCGAAAGAAGATTCTTTCCGCCAAGCGGATCGGCACCTACCGTGTCTGCCATCTGCTGGGCTAGGTCTTCTACGAGGTGCTCAATGAAGGCACCACGCGCCTCATTGTGTGGCTTTCGCGAGCGCCGTGCACGTGTACGGGCGCTTTTCACCATGTGTGGTGTGACGCTTAGGGTAAGGCCGTCGACTGCTAGCTCACGGGGGGCGTCGGGAAGCAGCTGGTAGTCCTTGACCGCGGCGGAGAGGATTTCCACCATGGCGTCGCTACCCTTGATTTCCCGAGCCACGAGGTCTTCCTCGTGGCTTGGTTCAATTCCAGGGAAGAGTCCGCCAATGGTTGAGAGCACCACGCCGGTCTCGCCCAGTTCGGGGAGCACGCGCGAAATATAGTCCAAGAAGCTGCTATTGGGACCAACGATGAGTACGCCCGTGGCAGAAAGCAGCTCGCGGTGGGTATAGAGCAGATACGCAACGCGGTGCAGCGCAACTGCGGTCTTACCGGTGCCGGGGCCGCCTTCTACCACCATCACGCCGCGGGTGTTATCGCGGATAATCTCGTCCTGCTCCCGCTGAATGGTCTCCACAATGGAGGCCATGTGGCCCGTGCGGGCTCGCTGCATAGCGTGATAGAGAGCGGATTCGCTCGCTACGCCGGTCTCTTCTTCACGCACGCCAGGGCCGGACAGAACCTCATCATGAATGCCGGTAACGGTGCGCCCTTTGGTCCGGATTTGGCGGCGGGTGTGTACGCCTTCTGGTTGGGCGGTGGTAGCGAGATAGAAGGGCCGTGCCATGGGGGCACGCCAATCTAGAAGGAGCGTGCGATAGTCATCTTCACGCGCATCGAGTCCCATGCGGCCGATGTAGCGGCGATCTAGGCCTTCCGAGGTGGGATTGTCCCCTGGGGCATCGATGTCGATGCGGCCAAAGACCAAACCCATTTGGGCCACATTGAGACGATCCAGCTTGGCTTGGAGCCCGTGGTATTCCGTTTCGCGGCGCACCAAAGCATCCGCGTCCGGGGTGGAGGGATCAACGTCCGCCTGCACCTCATTGAGCCGTTCATTTGCTGCAGCCACCTCATCGTCGAGGCGGGCGAAAAGGCCGTCCACATAATCTTGCTCCGTAGCGATGGCTTCGCGCTCCGAGGAACCTGCGGCCGCCGCGTGCTTTTGGGATGCTGAGTTCACGTGACTCCTTGGTGATTGGACGTTGATGGGGTGGAAGGTGCCGGGCACGCTGTCCGGCGAGGGGGAGAGATGAGTTTAGACCCTGCTGTGACAAAGAACAACGGCCCAGCATAAGGCTGGGCCGTTGAGTCATCGCCGAGATACTCGGCCAAGGAAGATGTGGCTACTTAGAGCGCTTTTCCAGCTTCTTGATAGCTGCCTCAATCTTCTTATTTGCCTCCTGCTGCAGCTTGTCAGCGTGCTTGGAGGCCTTCTTGTTTGCGCGCTTGGACTTGGCGCCATCCAGCTTGGCGACGGCCTTGTCGGCACGTGCCTGAGCCTTGGTAGCTGCCTTCACAGCACGGGTACGGGCGATCTCGCGATTAGCCTGTGCGGTCTCGAGCCAGTCACCCTTATTGTCTTCAACGTACGTCTTGGCGTTGTCGACCGAGTCCTCGATGAAGGACTTGGCGTTGCCCAGCAAGCCGCGGCCAGACTCCTGCCAATCGTCCTTGTTGTCCTCTACGTAGGTCTTGGCATCGTCAACATAGGACTTTGCAGTATCCAGCAGACCGCGGCCGGTGGACTGCCAGTCATCCTTGTTGTCGTCTACATAAGCCTGTGCCTTGGCAGAGGTCTCATTGATCCAGTCGCCGGCCTTGGAAGACAGCTCGTTAGCACGGGCAGAGAGCTCTTCGCGCTTCTGCTCGGACTCAGACTTGGTAGGCAGTGCCTGCTGAATCTTCTTATTCGTGCGCTTGCCGGCCTTCTGTGCGCGCCAACGCAGGGAAGGCTTGCCCTCGGTGTCCTGGGTAGCGATAAACAGGGCGCCGAGCAAAGCGGTATTGGTAACGAATCCGTTGCGGCGGGATTCCTTGTCTTCCTTATTGTCCGCAGCCCAGAAGTTGTTCTTGCCAATCAAGTTGGGCAGGGTAGCGGCGGCCAGTACCGCAGCGGAAGTGCGCGGTGCCTTGCCCAGAGCCAAGGTGGAGCCGGCGCCTACCTTAGCGCCGCCAATGGCGCGGGTAACTAGTTCTGGGTCATTGGGGATGTAGCCCTGGTACTCAGAAGGAACGGCCTTGCGCACGGTCTTGAGGAAACCCTCGGTTTCCTTGACATGCTCGGACGCGTTGCGCAGGTTGTCTACGCCTTCCCATACAAATACGGATGCCAGCATGGGGCGGGCAAGCTTGCGAATCATAGTCCTTAAAGCTCCTTAGCTCGTTGTTCTAGACCTATCGTGTGCTAGACCATTGTACGCGGAAATTCGCCGTTGGATCACCAGCGGCGTTCCCACCAGTCACCAAGCTTGGGGCGCTCCTCGCCCAAGGTCGTGGACTTGCCGTGTCCCGGGCGCACGATCGTATTGTCGGGGAACTCATCAAAGATGCGCGCGGTGACGTCCTTATATAGGCGTACGAAGTCGCCCTCAGAGGTGGTCTTGCCCAAGCCGCCGGGGAAGAGGGAATCGCCTACGAAGAGGTTGGTGACGCCATCGATGCTTGCAACCAGAGCCGCCCCGCCGGGGGTATGGCCGCGCAAGATGATGACGGGCAGCTGAAGACCCGCGAACTCGATGGAATCGCCCTCGCGCAGCTCCACGTCTACCTTGGCCGGGATGGCGGGGGAATCAAGGAAGGAGGCGTAGTGAGTGGCACCCGTTTCGGACAAAATCTCCTCGAGTGCGCGCACGTGGTCCCAGTGGCGGTGGGTAGTAAGCACCGCGGTGGTTTTCACGCCGGCTTTGCGGGCTATGTCGAGGATTGCGGGGGCGTCATCGGCGGCGTCGACAAGCAAGCCCTCTTCGCCCACCTGGAGGAGGTAGCAGTTGTTGTCCATTTCAGACACGGAAATCTGATGTAGCTGAAGCTCGTTAGTCATGTGTCCTAGCCTACGGGTACATTCGAGGGAAGATTGCAATCCCTAGTACTGGAGGTCTGAGCACAGTGGCTGATCGTTTGGTGGTGCGCGGTGCCCGCGAGCACAACCTCAAGGGCGTGGATATCGATATCCCCCGCGATAAAATGGTTGTTTTTACCGGCCTATCCGGCTCCGGTAAATCTTCACTGGCCTTTGACACCATCTTCGCTGAAGGCCAGCGCCGCTACGTGGAATCCTTGAGCTCTTATGCCCGCATGTTCTTAGGGCAGATGGATAAGCCCAACGTGGAATTTATTGATGGCCTGTCACCCGCGGTGTCCATTGATCAAAAATCCACCAACCATAATCCACGTTCTACGGTGGGCACGATCACGGAGATCTACGACTACCTGCGCTTGCTCTTTTCCCGTGCTGGTACGCCGCACTGCCCAAAGTGCGATGCGGTGATTGAGCGCCAAACGCCGCAGCAGATTGTGGATGCGGTGCTGGATCTGGAAGAAAAGCTGAAATTCCAGGTGCTTGCACCGGTAGTGCGTAAGCGCAAAGGCGAGTTTGTGGATCTTTTCCAAGACCTGTCGGCTCAGGGTTATTCCCGCGTGCGAGTGGATGGAGAGACCCATCAGCTCAGCGATCCTCCCAAGCTCAAGAAGCAGATCAAGCACAATATTGAGGTAGTGGTTGACCGCCTGCAGGTCAAAGCCTCGCAGAAGCAACGCTTAACGGATTCGGTGGAAACGGCTCTGCGCCTAGCGGATGGCCTAGTCACCATCGAGTTTGTGGATAGGGAAGAGCTCACCCACACGTACTCGGAGAAGGCCGCCTGCCCTAATGGCCACACGTTGACCATTGAAGAGTATGAACCCCGTGCCTTTTCCTTCAATGCCCCGTTTGGTTCTTGCCCGGTGTGTGATGGTTTGGGTACCAAGCTGGAAGTCGATGTTGACCTGCTTATCCCGGATCCGGATGCGCCGGCGGTTGATGCGATTCAGCCGTGGCACTCCTCTCCCAACTCCCGCTACTTTGTCAAGCTAGTGGAGGGTCTGGGTAAGGCAATGGGCTTTGACCCTAAGACCCCAGTGAGTGAATTGACCAAGGAACAGCGCCATGCACTCGTCTATGGCACGGATGAGGAGGTGCAGGTTCGGTACAAGAACCGCTACGGGCGGCAGCGCAATTGGACCGCGCCGTTTGAGGGTGCGACCGGTTTCATTCACCGCAAGTTGGAAACGACCGATTCGCAGTCCCAAAAGGATCGCCTGCTGCAATACACCCGCCGCGTGCCGTGCAGCACCTGTAAGGGCACGCGCTTGAAGCCGGAGATCTTGGCCGTCCGCCTGGCTTCTACTACTCACGGTGAGCAGTCCATTGCGGGTCTATGTGCGCTTTCGATTGAAGACGCCTCCGAATTCTTGGACTCCTTGGTGCTGGGGCACCGCGAGGAAATCATTGCCGGTGCGGTACTCAAGGAAACCCAGGCCCGGCTGCGCTTCCTTCTGGACGTCGGCCTGAATTACCTGACCCTGGATCGCGGCGCGTCCACGCTTTCGGGCGGCGAGGCACAGCGTATTCGCCTAGCCACGCAGATTGGTTCCGGTTTGGCCGGCGTTCTGTACGTGCTCGATGAGCCTTCCATTGGTTTGCACCAACGCGATAACCAGCGCCTTATTAAGACCCTGCAGCGTTTGCGCGATATTGGCAATACCCTCATTGTGGTCGAGCATGATGAAGACACCATTCGGGAGTCTGATTGGCTTGTCGATGTGGGCCCGCGTGCCGGTGAATACGGTGGCGAGGTGGTCTACCAAGGCGAACCGGCGGGAATTGAAAAGGTAGAGCAATCACTTACTGGCCAGTATCTATCTGGCAAAAAGGTGCTCGCCGTCCCGGATCATCGCCGCGAAATCGACAAGGACCGCACCCTGAAAGTCGTGGGGGCACGCGAGAATAACCTCAAGGGCATAAACGTCGAAATCCCGCTGGGAGTGCTGGCGTGCATTACCGGCGTTTCCGGCTCGGGTAAATCCACCGTGGTCAATGAGATTTTGGCCAAGACCTTGGCCAATAAGCTCAACCGTGCCCGCCAGGTCCCCGGCCGTGCCAAGCGAGTCGAGGGCGTGGAGCACCTTGATAAGCTGGTCCAGGTAGACCAGAGCCCGATTGGGCGTACCCCGCGTTCCAACCCGGCTACCTATACGGGCGTCTTTGACAAGATCCGTAACCTTTTTGCCGAAACCCAGGAGGCCAAGGTTCGCGGCTACAAGGCCGGCCGCTTCTCCTTCAACGTCAAGGGTGGACGCTGCGAGGCATGTCAAGGCGATGGCACCATCAAGATCGAAATGAACTTCCTGCCGGACGTGTATGTCCCATGTGAGGTGTGTGAGGGCGCTCGCTATAACCGCGAGACCCTGGAAGTGCACTACAAGGGAAAGAACATCGCCGAGGTTCTTGACATGCCAATTTCTGAGGCAGCGGACTTCTTCGAGCCCATCAACTCGATTCACCGCTACCTTGCCACGCTTGTCGACGTCGGCTTGGGCTACGTTCGCCTCGGCCAAGCCGCTACCACGCTGTCTGGCGGTGAGGCGCAACGCGTTAAGCTCGCCTCGGAGCTGCAAAAGCGCACCAACGGCAGGACCATCTACATCTTGGACGAGCCGACTACTGGTCTGCACTTTGAGGACATCCGCAAGCTGATGTTGGTTATCCAAGGCCTCGTAGACAAGGGAAATTCGGTGCTCGTCATCGAGCACAACCTCGATGTCATCAAGGCTGCGGACTGGATTGTAGATATGGGGCCGGAAGGAGGAGCCGGCGGCGGCACCGTAGTCGCGCAGGGCACCCCGGAAGATGTTGCGCAGGTGGAAGGCTCCTATACCGGAAGGTACCTAAAGGACATGTTGAAGTAGGGACACTGTGAATAGATGCCGCCTCGGCGTTAGCCTGCTGGCAGCGCTCACCCTGTTTACGGTGAGCGCCTGCTCCGGCGATCCTGAAACTGAGAACGTCCCAGCGCCGTCGACTAGCTCTCCGGCACCTGACCCGGACTCAGTGCGCACTCAGCTTGACCGTGCAGTAGACAATTCCGCAAGGAAGTACCACGCCAAGGTGGGGGTCGCTATTTCGGCCGGCGATGACACCATTGCGGTGGGCGATAAGGGCAAGGGCCCTGTCTGGTCCACCATTAAGGTGCCAATCGCCATCGCGGCGCTGAAAGACGGCGCGGATAAAAGCCTGGTTGACTTGGCAATCAAGGAATCCGATAACGATGCCGCCTACTCCTTGTGGTCCCAGGTGCAATGGCGCGAAGGCTCCGCCGATAAGGCAGTCGAGGAATTGCTCGAAGACTATGGATCGCACGCGGATATCCATGACACCGCCTTCGGCTACTCCACGTGGTCATTGAAAGACCAAGCAGTCTTCGGTGCTGAATTGCCCTGCATTGAGGAGGCGGACTACGTCCACAAGGTGCTCAAAGACATTGTGGCTTGGCAGAAGATTGGCCTGTCGAAAGAGAAGCGAACCCGCGCCAAGAGCGGCTGGGGCTTGGATGAGGACGACAATGAGTACACCTACCGCCAATTTGGCGTCCACGAGGTGGCCGGCAAGCGCATCGGCGTCGCGTTATCTGTGGTTACCGATGGCGAGGACTATCCCAAAGCCGAACCTGCAGTAAAGGACCTTGCACATCAGCTGGTCGACATTGTTGATGCTGAGGTAGAGAAGGGAAACATTGAGCCAGCAGCCCAATGCAAGGATCGCTAGGCGAGTTGCGATTTGGTGGAAAGGGTAGAAACTGCTATCCTCAAAGCCACTACCGCCCATGACGCCTTTTCAAGGTTCGTGGGTCACAAGCGGAGTCTCTCCCACCCGATGCCGCGAACATGTTTCGTAGGATAAAGGTAAAGGTAACCAAGCACTTGTGCTTGGCACTGTGAGAACTCCCGGCTGTCTTTGGCAGACCGGGTTTGATTCGTTTGTGGTCCCGGTAGGTGAACTACTTACTCATACACCCCCTAATCGAGGAGAACCACAATCAGCGCTGAAGCTCGCATCAATGAGCGTATCCGAGTACCCGAGGTCCGTTTGGTAGGCCCCGGTGGTGAACAGGTGGGCATCGTCCGTACCGATGATGCTCGCAAGCTTGCGTACGAGGCTGACCTTGACTTGGTTGAGGTAGCCCCGAAGGCAAAGCCCCCAGTGGCCAAGATCATGGACTACGGCAAGTTCAAGTACGAGCAGGCTCAGAAGGCTCGCGAAGCCCGTAAGAACCAGCAGCAGACCGTGGTTAAGGAACAGAAGTTCCGCCCGAAGATCGATGATCACGATTATGAGACCAAGAAGGGTAACGTAGTTCGCTTCCTCGAGAAGGGATCCAAGGTCAAGGTGACCATCATGTTCCGTGGTCGTGAGCAATCGCGTCCGGAGCTGGGTTTCCGCCTCTTGGAGCGTTTGGCTGATGACGTCGCTGAAGTTGGCGTTGTTGAGTCCCGCCCCAAGCAGGATGGTCGCAATATGACCATGGTTTTGGGTCCGGTTCGCAAGGGCAAGAAGTAGACCAGATTCCACGTAGGATTTAAGGACTTAATACTCATGAAGCAGAAGACCCACAAGGGCACCGCAAAGCGTATCAAGGTGACCGGTTCCGGCAAGCTGCGCCGTGAGCAGGCTGGCCGCCGCCACCTGCTGGAGGGCAAGCCGTCCAAGCGTACCCGTCGCCTGAAGGGCACCGAGGCAGTCGCACAGCCTGACACCAAGCGCGTCAAGCGCCTGCTCGGCCGCGCATAATAGCGCCGAATCAACCCACATCCGCCATCACAATCTGAATTAAGGAAGTATCACTGTGGCACGAGTAAAGCGCTCAGTTAACGCAAAGAAGAAGCGTCGCGCGATTCTGAAGTCCGCTAAGGGCTACCGCGGCCAGCGTTCCCGCCTGTACCGTAAGGCGAAGGAGCAGTGGCTGCACTCCATGACTTACGCTTACCGCGATCGTCGCGCTCGTAAGTCTGAGTTCCGTAAGCTGTGGATCCAGCGCATCAACGCTGCTGCCCGCATGAACGACATCACTTACAACCGTCTCATCCACGGCCTGCGCCTGGCTGAGATCGAGGTTGACCGTAAGATCCTCGCTGAGCTTGCTGTCAATGACTTCGAGGCATTCTCCGCACTGTGCGAGGCTGCTAAGGCTGCCCTGCCTGAGGACGTTAACGCTCCTAAGGCTGCCTAATTACTAGGAATACAACGCCCGTTTCTCCGGCTTATGTGCCGGGCGAAGCGGGCTTTGTTCGTTTTGCATCTATCTGTCCAGTGATCTCGGACTCGCATGTTACATTGAGTCCAGACCCCGAGTGACCCCGAGACCGAGGAGCAGATTTCCTGTGACAAACCCGAATGGCGGCTACCAGCCAGAAAACGGCGAGTATTCTGGCCAGTCCTATGACAACAACCAGGGCCAGCAGTACAACCCCTATAACCAGCAGGCCGGTTACCAGCCGCAATACAACCAAGGCTATGCACCACAACCGAATATGGGTTCCTATCCGGTGCAGCAGCAGTATGTGGCGCAGGGACAGCAAAAGTCTTGGATCGCTACTTTGCTTCTGTGCTTCTTCTTGGGCTCCTTTGGCGCGCATAACTTCTATACCGGCCGCACGACCTTCGGCGTAGCGCAGCTGGTGCTTAATATCCTGGGCTGGGCTACTTTCTGGTTTTTGCTCGGATTCGCGTTTTGGGCCATCGTCGGAATCTGGGTCTTCATTGAGTTCATCATGAGCATTGCCGGCGCCGGTGATTACGATAAGGACGCCCGCGGCGTGCCACTAGCTAAGTAGCACCGAACATTGTGATCCTGTTGCCCTACCGGCAACAGGATTTTTTGTTTTGCCTACGCAGCTGGGGCTGAGTCTGGGGCGAGGCAACTAGTAGGTAGGGTAGGAGCCATGAATTTGGATTTTGACTCTGCCTTTACTGAACGCACTCCGCGCATTGTTAACGCAGCCAAGCTGCACCGCGCGGCTAACCGGAAAAAGGCGAAGCAATTCCTGATTGAGGGAGAAAACGCCGTAGATGCCGCAGTGTCTACTGGCGCTGCTGTCGATGTTTTCGTCACTGAAAAGGCAGCAGAGCGCTTCGGTGACATTATTACCGCGTGTGGATACATGGGGGTCTACGTACATCCCATCACCGATAGGGCGGCTAAGCATTTATCTGATACCGCCACCACCACGGGGCTTTTCGCGCTATGCAAGCCAGTGCTGTGGTCCGCGGGTAAAATCCTTAACGGCAAGCCAAGTTTGGTTTCTGTTCCCGTGCTCACCTCGGAGCCGGGCAACGCAGGCACGTTGATTAGAACTTCCGACGCCATGGGCGCGGATGGAGTAATTTTTGCGGGCGAGACGGTCGATCCGCTCAGCTGCAAGGTAGCGCGCGCTTCAGCCGGTTCGCTCTTTCATGTCCCGGTAGCGCGGGATCCCAATATCAAAGACGTTTTGGGGCAGCTGCGTAAATCGGGCATGCAGATTGTGGCGACGGCCGCCGATGGGGAAGTAGACCTCGCAGAGGCAGATCTATCACAGCCAACGGCGTGGCTTTTTGGCAACGAGGCCCATGGGTTGGGGGAGCTACTGGAAGAAGCCGACATGCGGGTGCGTATTCCGCTACGCGGGCGCGCAGAGTCACTCAACCTAGCGACCGCCGCAAGTATCTGTCTCTATGAGTCAGCAAAGGCCCAAGAGCACAGTTAAGCAGAACCCCGAATGAAAAGGGGGTCCCTGGGGCGGTTGGACTAGCCGGGACAGAGTAAGATTGCACGCGTTAGTTTTCGCGCGAGAAGAAGGTACGAAGTACGTGTCCGATACACCGCAGATCGAATTGACCGAAGAGGCTCTCGGGGCCGCGGCCGATAAGGCTATCGCAGCCTTCGACGCAGCCGAAACGCTCGATGAGCTTGCTGCAGCCCGCCGCGAGCACCTAGGAGATGGCGGCTATATTCCGCAGGCGCGCCAGTCTTTGGGGCAGTTGCCCAAGGATCAGCGCAAGAGCGCTGGCAAGGCTGTCAACATGGCCCGCGGGAAGATGGAAAAGCGCTTTGCCCAGGTTAAGGACGTCTTGGAGCAGAAGGCTCGCGAAGAGCAATTGCGAGCAGAGACTGTAGATGTCACGATCCCTACCACCCGCACTCAGACTGGTGCCCTTCACCCGATTACCGCATTGTCGGAACGCATTGCGGATATTTTCGTCGGCATGGGCTGGGAAATCGCGGATGGCCCCGAGGTTGAGGCGGAGTACTTTAACTTCGACGCCCTGAACTTTAAGCCCGATCACCCAGCACGTACCCTGCAGGATACGTTCCACGTCTCCGGCGAGGGCTCTAAGCAGGTGCTACGCACGCACACCTCTCCGGTACAGGTGCGCACGATGCTGGAGCGCGATGTGCCGCTGTATATCGCTTGCCCAGGTCGCGTATTCCGCACCGATGAACTGGATGCCACCCATACCCCGGTTTTCCACCAGGTAGAGGGTTTGGCCGTGGATAAGGGCCTGACCATGGCTCACCTGCGCGGCACCCTTGAGCACTTGGCCAAGGTGCTGTTCGGCCCGGAGACCACGACGCGCATGCGCGTGAATTACTTCCCGTTCACTGAGCCCTCTGCCGAGGTTGATGTGTGGTTCCCTAATAAGAAGGGCGGGGCCGGCTGGATCGAGTGGGGCGGCTGCGGCATGGTGAATCCCAATGTGCTGCGCGCCGTAGGCGTTGACCCAGAGGAATACACGGGCTTTGCCTTCGGTATGGGCCTCGAGCGCACGCTGCAGTTCCGCAATGGCTTGACCGATATGCGCGACATGGTCGAAGGCGATGTCCGCTTCACCCTGCCGTTTGGCGTGCAGGCTTAAAACCCAGAAAGGATAGACACACTAATGCTTATTTCCCAAGACTGGGTCACCCGCATCCTGGGCGCTAAGAATCCTGGTTGGAATGTTTCCGCTGCCGATATGGACTCCGGATTCGTGCGCGTCGGTTTTGAAACCGAAGGTTATGCTGCCGTTCCGGAGAGCACCGGTCCGCTGGTCATCGGCCAGGTGGTAGAGATCGAGGAACTTACTCAGTTCAAAAAGCCCATCCGCTACTGCCAAGTCAACGTGGGCCAGGCTAATGGTACGGGCGAGCTGCAGGGAATCATTTGCGGTGCCCGCAACTTCCGCCTGAATGACTATGTCGTCGTAGCTCTTCCTGGATCGGAACTGCCAGGTGGCTTCAAAATTGCGGCTCGCGAGACCTACGACCACATCTCCAATGGCATGCTATGCTCCGGCGCTGAGCTCGGTCTAGGTGCACAAGCGAACGGCATCATCGTCTTGGGCGATGACGTCGCCGATAAGGTGGGCGAGGACGCTCGCCCGATTATTGGGCTGCACGATACCGACTTTGACGTCAACATCACCCCGGATCGCGGCTACGCCCTGTCCGCGCGCGGTTTGAGTCGTGAGATTGCCTCGGCTTTCGATCTGGAATTTGCCGATATTGCCGAGGAGCCGTCGGTTGCTGGCATTGATACCTCTGCTGTTCCGGAGGCGCAGGGCTCGCTTATCGACGTCACTCTAGACCCCGCGACCAAGGCGCAGCGTTTCGGCCTGCGCAAGGTCTCTGGCATCGACCCGCAGGCGCGCACCCCGTTCTGGCTGGAGCGCGAGCTCATGCTCTGCGGCCAGCGCAGCGTGAACCTGCCCACGGACATTACTAACTATGTGATGTTGCTTTTGGGTGCCCCGATGCATGCATTTGACGCCAACGTTATCCAAGGAAGTCTCGTTGTCCGTAATGCGGACGAAGGCGAGAAGTTTGAGACCTTGGATCACGTAAAGCGTGAGCTTTCTGCAGAAGATGTGGTCATCTGCGATGACAACGGCATCCAGTCGCTGGCCGGTGTCATGGGCGGTACCACCTCCGAAATCTCCGCGGAGACCACTGATGTGGTCTTCGAATCCGCTATCTGGGATCCGATCACCGTGGCGCGCACCTCCCGCCGCCATAAGTTGTCGTCCGAGTCCTCCCGCCGCTTCGAGCGCGGCGTGGACCCTGCGATTGTCGAGGTCGCTCTAGACACCGCATGTGCGCTCTTGCAGCAGCTGGCGGGCGGCACCATTGAGGAAGGCCGGACGCTAATCGGGGACGTCGCCAAGCGCGAGCCCATTGCCCTGCGCACCGCAAAGGCCAGCGAGTATGCCGGCGTTGACTACCCCCGTGAGACCGTGATTTCCCGCCTTGAGGAAGTCGGCTGCACTGTCGCCGATGAGGGCGACATGCTGCAGGTAACGCCTGCATCGTGGCGCACCGATATCTCTATGGATGTTGACCTCATTGAGGAAGTCCTACGTCTTGAGGGCTTGGAGGACATTCCTACCGTCCTACCTACTCCGGCCGGCGGTCGCGGTCTCACCCCAGCGCAGAAGCGTCGCCGCGCTATTGGTCACGGCTTGGCCTATGCCGGTTATGCAGAGGTATTGCCGGCCCCGTTCGTGGCGAACGACACCTTTGATGTGTGGGGCCTGGACAAGGATGATCCTCGCCGCCGCACTGTAGAGGTGCAGAATCCGCTTGAGGCAGATAAGGCCATCTTGTCCACGACTCTGCTCCCGAACATGCTGGAGGCCATCGGGCGCAATGTTGCTCGCGGCCGCAGCGACCTTGCTCTGTACGGGCTGCAGCAGGTGGCGTTTAAGCGCGCTGAGGCATCGCCCATGCCTTCCGTAGAGCAACGACCTTCTGAGCAGGTTGTTTGCGAACTTCTGGATACTCTTCCTGAGCAACCGCTGCACGTTGCAACGGTGGCCACCGGCAATATTGAGCATGAGGGACCGTGGGGCGAGGGTCGCGCATATAGCTATGCCGACGCTATCGAATCCGCCCGCCAGGTCGCCCGCGCCGCCGGTGTGGATATCGAGCTGGAGGCAGCGCAGGCTCTTCCCTGGCATCCGGGCCGTTGTGCTGCCGTGAAGGTGGCTGGCACTGACATCGTTCTGGGCCATGCCGGTGAGCTTCACCCGCAGGTTTTGGAGGCGCTGAACTTGCCGGCGCGTACCTGCGCTATGGAACTGGACGTTACCGCTATGCCATTGGAAGAGAAGTTCCCGGCGCCGGTATTGTCCTCCTTCCCAGCGTTGCACCAGGACATTGCGCTCGTGGTGGATGAAGACGTCCCAGCCGAGCGCGTCCGCGCCACGGTGGAAGAGGGAGCGGGAGAGCTCATCGAGTCCGTTGAGCTCTTCGACATTTTCCGTGGCGAGCAATTGGGCGAGGGCAAGAAGTCCCTGGCCTTCCAGCTGCTGTTCCGTGCAGCGGATCGCACGTTGACCGATGAGGAAGTCAATGAGCACCGCACGGCGGCAGCGGAGCTGGCTAAGCAGCGCTTGGGCGCAGAGATGCGCGCATAGCTAGGCCCTAGGAAGGGGCGGTGAGATTTAGCTCACCGCCCCTTTTTTTCATACATTTTTCATTATTGGAGATGCAATAACCAGGGTATTTCCACTTTTTGTGTGAATAACATACGGCCGAGTGTATTTATTGCTATAGTCTCGCTTATGACGATTTCAGTAGCAATAGCAGGCGCCACCGGATACGCGGGAAGCGAGATCCTTCGCTTGTTGCTATCTCACCCGGCCTATCTTTGTGGGCGCCTGCGCATTGGTGCACTCACAGCGCATTCCACCGCTGGGAAGACGGTAGGTGAGCTCATGCCGCACTTGCCTCAGTTGGCGGGTCGCGTTATTGAAGAGACGACCGTTGAAAATCTCCGTGGGCATGATGTTGTCTTTTTCGGCCTACCGCACGGGTACTCTGCTGACATCGCCCAACAACTAGGCCAGCAGACCACCGTGATCGATTGTGCCGCCGATTTTCGCCTTCGTAGCAAGTCCGACTGGGATGCTTTCTACGGCGGCGACTATGCCGGAAGCTGGCCCTATGGAATTCCGGAGGTGCCCGGCAATAGAGAAGCGCTGCGGCGTGCTCACCGAATAGCAGTACCGGGATGTTTTCCTACGGCGGTCACGCTTGGGGTTCTGCCGGCCGTGGCGCACAAGCTCGTTGAGCCGAACCTTTCGGTCATTGCTATCACCGGAGTCTCTGGTGCCGGGAAGAAAGCTTCTGTAGCGCAGCTTGGCGCGGAGACCATGGGAAACCTCAAAGCATATAAGCCTGGCGGGACGCACCGACACACCCCAGAGATCCTGCAAAACCTGCAGCCTTTTGCCAAGGAGAAGCTCTCCGTTAGCTTTACACCGGTTCTCGCGCCCTTGCCCCGTGGGATTTTGGCGACGACTACGGCGGGGCTTAAAGGGGGCGTCGGCAAGCGTGACGTGGAGACAGCATTCCGTGACTTTTATGCCCAAGAGCCCTTTTGCCACGTCCTTGCCACCGGGCAGCAACCCGAAACCCAGAACGTCGTGGGCACCAACATGGTCCATATCCAAGCTCACGTGGACGAACGCGCCCAACGGCTCGTTGTCACATCAGCGCTAGACAACCTGTGCAAGGGAACGGCTGGCGCCGCGTTGCAATGCATGAACCTGGCACTTGACTGGGATGAAACCTCGGGCCTGCCGCAAGCGGCCGTAGCCCCATAACACTAGGAGAATACAATGAGTACAGCTGGGATCACCGGCCCCGCCGGCTTTAGCGCCGGCGCAACTACAGCGGGGATTAAGCCCTCCGGCACGCCCGATATGGCTTTGGTGGTCAATAACGGACCTCGCTTCGACGCGGCGGCAGTCTTTACCCGTAACCGCGTGGTGGCCTCGCCGGTGAAACTCTCCCACAAGGCGATCAGCGATGGTCAATTGGCTGCGGTCATCTTCAATTCTGGAAACGCCAATGCGTGCAATGGTGCGCAGGGCGACAAGGACGCCGCTGCGCTGGTAGCCGAGGTCGCTCACTCCCTGCGCCTTCCCGAGGGAGACATTGCCGCCTGTTCGACGGGACTTATCGGTGAGCCCATGCCAATGCACAAGGTGTTGGCTGGTGCGGCCGACGTAGTGAAGGGCCTTGGCACGAGTGCGGAACACGCACACGCGGCAGCCGCAGCCATTATGACCACCGATACCGTGACCAAAGAAGCCACCTATACTACGGACGGCTGGTCGGTAGGGGCCATGGGCAAGGGAGTAGGCATGATGGCTCCTTCTCTCGCAACGATGCTGGTATGCCTTACTACCGACGCCGCCGCGAGTGCTCCCGCACTCCACAGCGCCCTAGACAAGGCCGCGGCCAAGACTTTTAACACCCTCGACGTAGATGGGTCTACCTCCACCAATGACACGGTAATCCTCATGGCCTCTGGGGCATCGGGGATTGCACCCAGCCAAGAAGACCTTGACGCGGCGGTGCTCGCGGTGTGCGCGGACATTGCGGACCAATTGCAAGCGGATGCGGAAGGCGTGACTAAGCGCGTCACAATCACGGTAGAGGGCACGGCCACGGATGATCAGGCCCTCAATGCCGCGCGCACCTTGGGCCGCGACAACCTATTTAAGTGCGCCATGTTTGGTTCCGATCCTAATTGGGGACGTGTCCTCGCCGCTGTGGGAATGGCAGACGCAGAAATGGATCCGGACAACATCTCCGTTTATTTCAATGACCAGCCGGTCTGTTTAGCATCAACGGGCACGCCGGGGGCACGCGAGGTGGACCTGAGCGGCGCCGATATTGATGTTCGCGTGGATCTGGGCACGGGAGGCGCGGGGTCGGCATTCGTGCGCACGACGGATCTCTCCCATGCCTACGTGGAAATCAATTCGGCGTATAGCTCCTAGGGAGGAGATGAGAATGATTAACGGACTTAGGGACCACGAGCGGGCCACTGTCTTGGCAGATGCACTGCCGTGGCTCCAGCACTATCGGGACACCATAGTGGTGGTGAAATATGGCGGAAATGCCATGGTGGATGAGGAGCTCAAGGCGGCCTTTGCGGCGGATATGGTCTTTTTGCGCACCGTCGGTGTCCATCCCGTGGTGGTCCACGGTGGCGGGCCACAGATCAACTCTATGCTGCAGAAGCTCGGCATTGAAGGGGAGTTTCGAGGCGGCTTCCGCGTGACCCCGCCGGAAGTCATGGACGTCGTGCGCATGGTGCTGTTTGGGCAGGTGGGCCGCGGATTGGTCAACCTCATCAATTCCCATGGTCCTTATGCAGTGGGGACCTCAGGAGAAGATGCAGGACTATTTCGGGCTACGAAACGGCTGGTGGAGATCGATGGACAACCTACCGATATTGGCATGGTCGGCGACATCGTAGAGGTCAACCCTGCAGCCGTCATGGATATTATCCAGGCCGGACGCATCCCTGTGGTCTCGACCATTGCACCGGGAGAGGATGGCGCTATTTATAACATCAACGCCGATAGTGCGGCTGGCGCCTTGGCCAGCGCGATTGGGGCTGAGCGATTAATCATCCTTACCAACGTAGAAGGGCTATATACGGACTGGCCGAACCGTGAGTCCTTGGTATCAAAGATTGAATGTGGCCGGCTATCCCATCTATTGCCGCACTTGGACTCCGGCATGATTCCCAAAATGGAGTCCTGCCTTAAGGCGGTAAAAGCTGGGGTATCGGCCGCCCACGTTATTGATGGCCGGATTGGTCACTCGGTGCTTTTAGAACTATTTACCCCTGGCGGCGTCGGAACCATGGTGCTGCCAGATGACTATGACAAACACGACTACCCCGAAGGGACCATCTTCAGGAAGGACGATGCAGCATGAACAAGCCACCGAGCTTGACCACACGGTGGTCGGAGACGATTGTAGATACCTACGGCACGCCACCGATAGGCTTCGTCTCCGGCCAAGGAGCAACGCTGACTGATGAGGAGGGGAAGAGCTATATCGACCTTCTCGCTGGGATTGCTGTCAATTCTTTGGGCTATGGCAATGAGCAGGTGGCGCAGGCGGTTTCGCACCAGGCCCGCACCTTGGCGCATACCTCGAACCTCTTTGCCACGCAGCCGGTGCTCGACGCCGGGGAGAAGTTGATTAGGCGGGTAGGGGATAGCGGTGCCCGCGTCTTCTTCTGCAACTCTGGCGCCGAAGCGAACGAGGCCGCATTTAAGCTTGCCCGCTTGACTGGCAGGCGCCGAATCCTCGCGGCAGAACACGGCTTCCATGGCCGCACCATGGGTGCGCTTGCCCTGACCGGCCAGCCCGATAAGCAGCGCGCCTTCCACCCACTACCGGGCGGGGTCGAATTCTACCCGTTCGGGGACGCGAACTACCTGCGTCAGGTGGTAGAGCAAGATCCCACCGATACTGCGGCTATCATCCTTGAGCCCATTCAGGGAGAGACCGGCGTCATTCCGGCCCCTGCGGGATTCATGCAGAAGGTAAGCGAGCTGTGCGATGAATACGGCATTTTGCTCATGGTGGATGAAGTGCAGACGGGCGTGGGCCGTACGGGTACCTTTTTCGCCCACGAGGTAGAAGGCGTTCAACCGGATGTCATCACTATGGCAAAGGGTTTGGGCGCCGGAGTACCCATCGGTGCGACCATTGCCCGAGGTCGCGCCAAGGATTTGTTTAAACCTGGCTCCCATGGCACCACCTTTGGCGGAAACCCCGTGGCCTGTGCTGCAGCAAACGTAGTACTTGACACCGTGGATGCGGACTTTCTTGCGGAAGTTACCCGTAAGGGTGACTATCTGCGGCAAGAGATTGAAAAACTGCCGCTTGTAGAACGCGTACGCGGCCGCGGTCTGATGCTCGGCATTGTATTAGCAAAACCGGTGGCTAAGCAGGTCGTGCGCGATGGGCTTGCACAGGGGCTCATCCTCAACGCGCCCAGTGAGAATGTACTCCGCGTCACCCCACCCTTGGTTATTTCCCACGATGAACTAGACACAGCACTGACAACACTCCGGACGATAGTAGAGGAACTGGCATGAGCCTGCGACACTTTCTGGCTGACGACGATCTCAGCCCACAAGAACAAGCAACCGTTTTGGATCTAGCTGAAAGGCTCAAGAAGGATCCCTTTGCAGAGCGCCCACTAGAGGGGCCTAAGACCGTGGCGGTGCTCTTTGATAAAACGTCTACGCGGACCCGTTTTTCCTTTGAAACCGCAGTAGCGAATATGGGCGGCAAGGGCATTACCGTCGATACTTCTACGACTCAGATGGGCAAAGGGGAGTCCTACCAAGACACGGCCGCGGTGCTTTCGCGGTACGTGGAGGCAATCGTGTGGCGCACCTTTGACCATGACAATCTCCTCCAGATGGCGGAGACTGCTACCGTTCCTCTGGTGAATGCGCTTTCTGACGACCTGCATCCCTGCCAGATTTTGGCTGACCTGCTGACCTGTCGCGAGAATTTGGGTGACCTTGAAGGTAAAAAGGCCGTCTACCTGGGCGATGGTGATAATAATATGGCTAACTCCTACATGATTGGTTTCGCCACGGCCGGCATGGACGTCTCTATTATCGCGCCCGAAGGATTCCAGCCGCGGCAGGAATTCGTCGACCGCGCGCGCAAGCGGGGCAACATCACCATTACTGATGACGTCGATGAAGTTGAAGGCGCAGACGTAGTCATCACAGATACTTGGATCTCTATGGGGCAGGAAAACGATGGCCGCGATAGGCGTACGCCGTTTCTGCCATATCAGGTTGATTCGACCATAATGAGCAAGGCGCATAAGGATGCAATATTCTTACATTGTTTGCCGGCGTACCGTGGAAATGAGGTCACGGCTGAGGTAATTGATGGACCACAGTCGCGCGTCTTTGATGAAGCGGAAAACCGCCTGCATGCGCAGAAAGCGCTTCTTGTCTGGTTGCTCGAAATAAATAAGGAGACCAACTAAGTAATGAACACCCCGACCACCCGCAATGCTCGGCAGGCCAAGATCTTGGAGATTTTAGATCGCAATCGCGTCACCAGCCAGGTGCAACTATCCGAGCTTCTTCTCGCAGACGGCATCGACATCACGCAAGCCACTTTGTCCCGTGACTTGGATGAGTTGGGAGCGAAGAAGGTAAAGCGCGATGGTGGCCGTTCCTACTACGTGGTCGGCGGTGAGCTGGAGCAATTTGAAGACCAGGTGGGCGGTCCCCGTGAAAAGCTGCGCCGCATGCTCGATGAGCTCGTGGTTTCCCATGATTCTTCCGGCAATATAGCCATGCTGCGCACCCCAGCCGGTGCGGCCCAGTACCTTGCCAGCTTTATTGACAGGGTGGGCCTACACGATGTCATTGGTTGCATCGCCGGCGATGACACCATCTTCGTCTTGGCGCGCGAGGGCGTCACGGGAGCAGATCTGGCAGTGACACTTACCACGCGGAATATTTAGACGGCGGTGGTGGCAATCCAGACCACCATCGTATATTATGTACTTAGATGAATTGTTTCCAATAGAACAAGGAGATTAACCATGTCCGCACGCGTAGTCTTGGCTTACTCTGGTGGCCTTGATACTTCCGTTGCCATCCCATACCTGGCAAAAATGACCGGTGGTGACGTAGTCGCCGTTTCCCTGGACTTGGGCCAGGGCGGCGAAGATATGGAATCGGTTCGCCAGCGTGCACTTGACTGCGGTGCCGTAGAGTCCATCGTTATCGACGCCAAGGATGAGTTTGCGGAGGAATACTGCGTTCCCACCATCAAGGCAAACGGCATGTACATGAAGCAGTACCCGCTGGTATCGGCTATTTCTCGCCCCCTCATTACCAAGCACTTGGTGAAAGCAGCCCAGGAATTCGGCGGAACCCACGTCTCCCACGGTTGCACCGGCAAGGGTAATGATCAGGTACGCTTCGAGGTTTCCTTCCGCGCCCAGGATCCTTCCCTCGAAATCATCGCCCCTGCACGCGATTATGCCTGGACCCGCGATAAGGCCATTGCCTTCGCGGAAGAGATTAACCTGCCGATTGAGCAGTCCGCTTCCTCGCCATTTTCCATCGATCAGAACCTGTGGGGCCGCGCGGTAGAGACCGGTTTTCTTGAGGATCTGTGGAACCCGCCAACAAAGGATCTCTACGCCTATACCGAGGACCCGGGCCTGGGTAATGCCCCGGATGAAATCATCATCTCCTTTGAGAAGGGCATCCCGGCGGCGGTCGATGGCCAGAAGATGTCCCCGCTGCAGATTATTGAAGAGGTCAACCGCCGCGCTGGTGCGCAGGGTATTGGCCGTCTGGATATGGTGGAGGACCGCTTGGTAGGCATTAAGTCCCGTGAGGTCTATGAGGCTCCAGGCGCTATGGTCCTCATCCAGGCCCACGAGGCGCTGGAGGATGTCACCGTGGAGCGCGAGTTGGCTCGCTACAAGCGCTTGACCGATGCCCGCTGGTCCGAGGAGGTCTATGACGGTCTCTGGCACTCGCCGCTGAAGCGTTCTCTGGATGCCTTCGTTGAGGAGTCCCAGGAAAACGTCACCGGTGATATTCGCCTGAGCATGCATGCCGGTACCGCCACAGTCACCGGCCGCCGTTCCGGCCAGTCGCTGTACTCCTTTGACTTGGCTACTTATGACACTGGCGATACCTTCGATCAGACCGCTGCTAAGGGCTTTGTGCAGCTACACGGCCTGTCCACCCAGATCTCCAACCAGCGCGACCGCGACGGCGGTTTCCCTACGAGCGCGCAGAAGTAGGAGCACATGGAACCGCATAAGACTAATGAGGGTGCCCTATGGGGCGGCCGCTTCTCGGGTGGTCCATCTGAGGCGATGTTTGCCCTCTCTGTATCTACTCACTTTGACTGGGTGCTGGCACCATATGACGTACTAGCCTCCAAGGCGCATGCCAAGGTGCTGCACAAAGCTGGCTTGCTTTCCGACGTCGACTTGGACACGATGCTCTCCGGTCTCACCGAGCTAGGGGAGAAAGTGGCCTCCGGTGAGTTCCGCCCAGCGCCCACGGACGAGGACGTCCACGGTGCGATGGAGCGCGGGCTCATCGAGATTGTGGGTCCAGAGGTAGGCGGTCGCCTGCGCGCCGGCCGTTCCCGTAATGACCAGGTCGCGACGCTGTTTCGCATGTGGGTGCGCGATGCCATTCGCGATACCGCGGCTCAGGTGAGCGACTTGGTGGATGCCTTGGCTGATCAGGCAGCAGCACATCCGGACGCCATTATGCCGGGCAAAACTCACTCGCAGGCGGCACAGCCAGTTCTTTTGGCGCATGAGCTACTGGGCCATGCGCAGCCACTTCTGCGCGATATTGAGCGTCTGCAGGACCTGGATAAGCGCTTGGCTGTATCGCCCTACGGTTCCGGCGCTCTAGCCGGCTCCTCTTTGCAGCTAGATCCGGAAGCCATTGCGGAAGAGCTCGGCTTTGATGCCGCCGCTGAGAACTCCTTGGATGGTACTGCGGCTCGTGACTTCGCCTCTGAAACGGCATTTGTCTTGGCGCAGATTGCCGTCGACATGTCCCGACTTTCGGAAGAGATTATCTACTGGTGCACGCCCGAATACGGCTACGTCACGCTCGATGATGCATGGTCGACCGGCTCGTCCATCATGCCGCAAAAGAAAAATCCGGACGTGCCAGAGCTTACCCGCGGCAAGACCGGCCGCCTTATTGGTAACCTCACCGGTCTCCTGTCCACGCTAAAGGCACAGCCGCTGGCCTATAACCGCGACCTGCAGGAAGATAAGGAGCCCATCGTTGATTCGGTGGCGCAGCTTAACCTGCTGCTGCCGGCAATGACGGGGCTGGTGTCCACGCTGACTTTCCACGAGGACCGCATGCGCGAACTTGCCCCGCGCGGGTTCACGCTGGCTACCGACTTGGCCGAATGGATGGTCCGCCAAGGCGTTCCTTTCCGTGAGGCGCACGAAGCGTCCGGCGCCTGCGTGCGCATCGCTGAGGAGCGGGGAGTTGACCTGGTGGAGCTCACCGATGAGGAATTGGCGGACGTCGACAAGCGGCTGAAGCCTAGCGTCCGTGAAGTACTCACTATCGACGGGGCAGTGGCCTCTCGTGCCACCAAGGGCGGCACCGCTGGTGTCCGTGTGGCTGAGCAGCGCGAGACTGTCCGTGAGCGTGCCGCGGCTGCTCGCGCGTGGGCACAGAAGCCGCTGCGCTAATTCTCAGTGCGCTTTAAAAACCGCATCGTCTTTGGCCATGCGGTTCTTTTTTGTCTCGCTGCGGGGGTGGGAGATTGACCCCCATTCCCAACCCTTCAACTGCGTTGTTGAACACAATGGGGGTACCGGTGACATGGGTAACAGTGTGGTGCGTTAGTATTCTTGCAGGGAATGTGACCTAACAGACTCGTTCACCGTAATGAAAGGACGATCTCTCCTATGACAGTAAATTCTCCCCCGTCCCCAGATGGGCCACACGAGAATGAAAAGGCGGTCTACGCCTCGGAAGACCACGGCCTGCAAAAGGGAATGGGCAATCGCCAGTTACAGATGATCGCCATCGGTTCCGCAATCGGTACTGGCCTTCTCCTGGGCACCGGCAGCCGCCTGCAAGACGCGGGCCCCTTCCTCGCCGTGCTGTACCTCGTATGTGGCTTCTTTGGCTACATCATCTTGCGTTCACTTGGCGAGCTCATCGTCTATCGCCCCAGCTCCGGCTCATTCGTGTCTTATGCTCGCGAGTTTTATGGCGAGAAGACCGCTTTCGTCACCGGCTGGTTGTACTGGGGAAACTGGGCCATGACCCTTGTGGCGGATGGCACAGCCGTCGCCATCTACATAAAGTGGTTTAGTCAGTACACGTCGTGGCTCGACTCCGTCCCGCAGTGGACACTTGCGCTCGTGGTCATCTGCGGCATCCTCCTGTTCAATATGCTCTCGGTGAAGATCTTCGGCGAGCTGGAGTACTGGTTCTCCTTGATTAAGATCGTCGCGCTGCTCATCTTCATGTTTGTGGCCATCGGCGTCCTCATCTTTGGCCACCCGAGTGGCGATCCGACCGGCTTTAGCCTCATTTCTGATACCGGCGGCTGGCTGCCTAATGGCTTGATGCCTGCCGTGATCGTCATCCAAGGCGTCGTCTTCGCCTATGCCGGCATTGAGCTTGTCGGCACCACCTCCGGCGAGACCAAGAACGTAGAAAAGCACATTCCGCGTGCAGTCAACAACGTGCTGCTGCGCATCCTGATTTTCTACTTCGGTTCCGTGCTGCTGCTTACGCTCGTGCTGCCGTACACCAATTACGTCGCTGACGTATCGCCATTTGTGACCTTCTTTGAGTCCCTCGGTGTAGGTGCGGCGGCCCCGATTTTCCAGCTTGTCGTTATCACCGCTGCGATTTCCTCGCTCAACGCCGGCCTGTATTCCACCGGCCGCATTATGTACAACATGTCCACTTCCGGCTCCGGCCCGAAGTTTGGCGCTCGAATGTCCAAGTCTGGCGTGCCCTACGGAGGCATCGTCATGGCGGCCATGGTGGGCTTGGTAGGCGTTTTCCTCAACTATGTGGTGCCGGAGATGGCGTTTGAAATCGTGCTCAACCTGGCAGCCTTGGGTACATTGGCGTCCTGGGCGGCAGTTGCGCTCTCGCACCTCAAATTTGTGCGCCTGGCTAAGAGTGGAAGCTACACCCGACCGGGATACCGCTCGCCGTTTGGCGAAGGCGGAGACTGGGCAGTGCTCATCTTCATTGGCCTAGTCATTATCTTGATGGCCTTTGATTATCCAATCGGTACTTTTGCACTTGCGTCGACCCTGCTCCTCGTTCCGGTCTTTATGGCAATGTGGTACGCATGGCGCGACCGCATTCGCGCCATCGCGGAAGAGAAGAAGGCCAAGCACCTGCCAACCTCCAGCTTCCCGGCCGCACCGCAAACAGACCTTCACCCAAAGAAATAGAAAGGAACTTTTATGAACCACGCAGTTAAGTTCGTAGATGTAGAGAATATGGCGCGCTGGATTCAGCGCGAAGGCGTAGAAAACATCATTACCGGAATGGTGGACTACCTCGAGGCCGACTACCGCGAGTGGGAGCGCTTCGACAAGATTCCGCGCGTTGCCTCCCACACCCCGTTCGGCGTTATCGAGCTCATGCCTACCTCCAATGGCAAGGAGTACTCCTTCAAGTACGTCAACGGTCACCCCTCCAACCCGGCTCGCGGTTTCCAGACCGTCACTGCCTTTGGCGTGCTTGCCGACGTCGACAATGGTTACCCCACCTTCGAAGCCGAGATGACGCTGCTTACTGCCCTGCGTACCGCCGCGACGTCCGCCATGGTGGCAAAGCACTTGGCGCGCAAGGATTCCAAGCGCATGGCCATGGTTGGAGCCGGCTCCCAGTCCGAGTTCCAGGCACTTGGCTTCCGCGGCGTTATGGGAATTGAGGACATCACCATCTATGACATCGACCCTGAGGCGGTAGAAAAGTTCAAGCGCAACTTGGAGCCACTGGGCTTTAATATCACTGCTTGCTCCAGCGTCGACGAGGCGGTTTTGGGTGCAGACATCATCACCACCTGTACCGCAGACAAGGCTCAAAACCAGATTCTGGCTGAGCGCCACGTCGCTCCAGGCGTCCACCTCAATGCCGTTGGCGGTGACTGCCCGGGCAAGACCGAGCTGGAGAGCTCCATCCTGGACAAGTCCAAGGTCTTCGTAGAGTTCCCAGAGCAGACCCGTATCGAAGGTGAAATCCAGCAGAAGCCGGAGGACTTCCCGGTTGTCGAGTTCTACCAGGTGCTCACTGGCCAGGCCACCGGCCGCGATGACGATGAGCAGATCACCCTCTTCGACGATGTCGGATTCGCCATCAACGACTTCTCCGCCCTGCGTTACCTGCGCGATTCCGTCAAGGGCACCGATTTGGAGTCCGAGATTGACATCATCGCCAACCCCGATGATCCCAAGGATCTCTTCTCCCTGGTTGCAAACGTTCCGTCCCTGCTCTAAGGCCAAAGTGGGGTAGGGGGATCCAACTTCTTCCTCTACCCGCTAAGATAAGACGCATGAGTCTTGACCCGAAGTTGCTAGAGGTCCTTGTCTGCCCGCAAGACAAGGGCCCTTTGACATATCTGGAAGATAAACAGGTTCTCGTCAACGAGCGGCTGGGCATTGCCTATCCCATTGAGGATGACATCCCAGTGATGCTTGTAGACCACGCCCAGAAATGGCCAGCTTAACCTCGACTCTCAGAAAGACTCCCATGAATATCATCGATGAACTGCAATGGCGTGGACTGATTAACCAGTCCACCGATCTTGAGGCCCTGCGCGAGGCATGCGAGAACCCCATCGCACTGTACTGCGGCTTCGACCCCACGGGTGACTCCCTCCATGCAGGCCACTTGGTTCCACTCATCATGCTGCGCCGCTTCCAAAACGCCGGCCACCACCCAATCGCACTGGCGGGTGGCGCAACTGGCTTCATCGGCGATCCGCGCGACGTCGGCGAGCGTTCGATGCTGAGTGAGGAAGACCTGGCCCATAACCTCGAAGCCATCAAGGGGCAGCTGCGTCGGTTCATCGATTTCGACGGCGAGCAGGCTGCCACCATGGTCAACAACGCCGATTGGACCATGAACATGTCCGTCATCGACTTTTTGCGTGACGTAGGAAAGAACTTCTCCCTAAACACGATGCTGGATCGCGATACCGTAAAGCGGCGCCTCGAGGGCGACGGCATTTCTTACACCGAGTTTTCCTACATGCTCTTGCAGTCCAATGACTTTGTGCAGCTCCGGCGCGAGCGCGATTGCGTATTGCAGATCGGCGGCGGCGATCAGTGGGGCAACATCGTCTCTGGCGTAGACCTTAACCGTCGTATCGATGGCACCAAGGTACATGGTCTTACGGTGCCGCTGGTTACCGACGCCTCCGGACAGAAGTTCGGCAAGTCTACTGGCGGCGGAAAGCTTTGGCTCGATCCGGAAAAGACTTCCGCATACTCCTGGTACCAGTACTTCCTCAATGCCGGTGATTCTGTAGTCATTGACTACCTGCGCTGGTTTACCTTCCTGACGCAGGAGGAAATTGCGGAATACGAGCGCGCGGTGGAAGAGGAGCCTTATAAGCGTGCGGCTCAGCGTCGCTTGGCTCAAGAGATGACCGATCTGGTTCACGGCGAACAGGCAACCAAGGCTGTCGAGCTTGCTGCTCAAGCACTATTCGGTAAGGCGGAACTTTCCGAGCTTGATGAAAAGACCCTTGCCGGTGCGCTTTCGGAAACCACTGTCGCGGAAATTGCCGCCGGCGAACCGCGCACCATTGTTGACCTACTGGTGGCCAGCGGTTTGGCCGATTCCAAGGGTGCTGCTCGCCGCACCATCAAGGAAGGCGGCGCCTACGTCAATAACCAGCGCATCGAATCGGCAGAGTGGGAGCCGTCTACCGACGACCTCCTGCATGGCAGCTGGCTCGTTCTGCGCCGAGGCAAGAAGAACTTCGCTGGCGCTAAGTTGAGCTAAGCAGCAATAGATGACGCCCATTCCACTCGTTGGAAGGGCGTCATTTTTCATTTTTGCATTCTGTCCTGCGGGTTTGTGTTGTGTGGTTGTGGTGGGCTACATTAATCCAAGTCGCCGCGAGGTAGCCGGGAGGTTACTTCTTTGCGAATTTTGTACGGGCTTGGTTCGATGATTTGACAGGGTTCAATGATTTGAGTAAGTTTGTACGAGCCGCCAACGAGAGGTTAACGGGAAGTTAATTTTTTGTGGCGTGCG
>NZ_JASBOF010000060.1:0-758 GCF_039907195.1 Corynebacterium sp. c3Ub_189
CCTTGAGTTCAGAGGGTCGTTGCAACACTTTCCCTTAGGAGGGTGTTGTTGTGTCTGAGATTATTGGCCCGTTTCATTCGTTGTCTGAATCGGATCGTCGTGGCTTAGTTGCCTTGGTTGGCAGTGGGCGTAGTGTCCGTTCGGCGGCTGGTGAGCTTGGTTGTCATTACGGGCATACTTTGAATTTTTGTCATGCCTTTGGATTGCCAGTCGTGTTTAAAGCCAAACGAGTTGATCGCCGCGGTAGCCAGGCTTTCCAGCTTGTAGAGCTAGTCCGAAGCGGACTGTCGGTACGCCAAGCTGCTAAAAGATGTGGGATGCATCTTTCTGCGGCTTATGCCGTAGCTACGGAAGCTGGGTGCCATATCCGGTTGAGTCAGTATGCTCGGAAAGTCCGCCAGACGCAGTTAAGAGTGGAATATCTGCGCCTTCGGCTGGCGAGCCTGCCTGGTGGTGATGCTGGCGCGGCAGTAGGAATTGATCGTCGACTGCGTTTAGATTTCGAAAAAGGACTCACCAAATCCCAGGGTCGACGAGAAGAGTTCATACCCGTCGGCGAAGACGCCAGCACGTATAACAGACTTATGAAAGCGCTGCGCCAACGCCATGATGTCATCGAATCCGGAAGGCTTGCCCCTCCCGCCTTACCTAGCGGGGTAGATCCGTATAAACGCATCAGCAATCGCTACATTTGCTTCGAAGAACGCGTCATTATCGCCGATCTTCTCCGCGAAGATGTGCCACTGCGTGAGATTGGG
>NZ_JASBOF010000061.1:0-724 GCF_039907195.1 Corynebacterium sp. c3Ub_189
GAGTGTGTAGGCGGCGATTTGTGCCCCAGTGGTGGTTATTTTGATGCTTACGCGGTTGTCGATGCAGACCATGGTGATTGGTTCGCCGCCCCATCGGCGCCCGATGTAGAGGCGGCGTAGTTTGCCACCCCATCGCAGGGTTGTCTTGCCGTTGGTGCCTACTTTGTCAGTGCGTAGGCGGTAGTCGTGGTCTGGTTTGATGTCTGCTGGGAGAGCTTTGGGCAGTGCTGTGTAGGCTTCTGCGGGGGTGGTTCTGTTTAGGGCTCTATGGGGGCGTTTGTGGTTGTAGTATTCGATGATTTCTTTTAGCTGAGAGTTGAGTTCATCGAGACTTTGAGCTGGTATTTTGCTTGCTAGGGCTAGTTTAAGGGTGTAGTGGAAGCGTTCAACTTTTCCTTGTGTCTGGGGGTGGTAGGGTTTACCGTTTTTCTGCTTGATTCCTAGGTCTATGAGCAGTTGCTCGAATCCGTTTCGCGCGGGGTTTGTCCGGTCTGTGCTGGTTGTGAATGCTCGGCCGTTGTCGGTGAGGGTGGACTGGGGGTAGCCGTGTGTCTGGCCTGCATTAATGAAGCTTTCTATGACGTTTCCCACGGTGGCATTGTTGTAGGCACAGCAGGAGATGATGAACCGGGAATGGTCGTCCAAGATGGTGAGGATAGCTACTCGCTTGTGACCTGCGATGGTCCAGTCACTGTAGTCCATTTGCCATGTTTCGTTGGGTTGA
>NZ_JASBOF010000062.1:0-705 GCF_039907195.1 Corynebacterium sp. c3Ub_189
GAGGGCGTTGGTCATGACTTCGGCTGGGGTGCGCCAGTTGAGTGCTTTGCGTGGTTTGTGGTTGTGAATGTTGGCGATCATTTCTAGGTCCTCGGCGCTGTAGATGGACAGGTCGCTGTTTTTAGGAAGGTTTCTTCTGAGCCTGCCGTTGGTGTTTTCGTTGCTGCCGCGTTCCCATGGTGATCCTGGATGGCAGAAGTAGATGGGAATGTCAGTGGCCATAGTAAAGGCTTTATGGCCAGCCATTTCGCTTCCTTGGTCCCAGGTAATTGATGACCAGATAGCTTTATCGATTCCTGCAACTGCCTTGTGCAGGGCTGTGAATACTTCTTTGCTGGTATGCCTTCCCGGTAGGTGGCCAAGGACAACAAATCGGCTAACGCGTTCTACTAGCGTGATTACCGCTGATTGGTTGTTTTTACCGAGGATGAGGTCGCCTTCCCAGTGGCCTGGCAAAATACGTTCACTTACCTCATCTGGCCGGTCGTCTATGAGGATCATGTCGTCGACGAAGCGTTGCTGGGCAGGTGTGCTGGAGCGGGTTTGACGTTTCTTGCGTTTCTTTCTACCTGTCGGCAAGTCCAAGCCAAGGTCTTTGAGTCTTCCTTTGGCCTGCAGGTAAAAGGCGTCATAAATCGTTTCGTGACTAATGCGCATGTCCTTATCAGTGGGGTAGTCGATGGGCAGGCGATTAGAAATCTCCTC
>NZ_JASBOF010000063.1:0-697 GCF_039907195.1 Corynebacterium sp. c3Ub_189
GAACTGAAGGGCACCAGATTTTGTTCTGTTAGAGAAGATAAATACCCACTAGCACAAACACTAACTTCGTTGATCTAAGCAGGCGGTCTTAATGGGGTTGACCAGGTCGCTTCCGAGGCTAAGGATAAGCTCTTCGATGCTGCCGAGGGTATGAAGGATAAGGCCAACAAGGTTATCGGCGGCCTGAAGGACGACTAATCCTCGGCCTCCTCGTCTCTGTCTCTGCACATCGCTGCGCTGACACTCTGCTGGCGCAGCGAATTTATTGATCAAGAGTACGTGCGCATCACGAAACGCAGTGACGTGTCCGAGCAGCAGAAAGCTATCCCTTCGAAAGCGATTGTTGGATAGAGCCCAACCGTAGTGTCATAACCACATCCCCAATTCCAACTTTCCCGGAAGCAGCGTCAGAGGCTTTTAATGCCCAGAAGTGCGCAAAGTAAAAATCCGCCCAGGTTCACCCAGAGACACGCATTAGCATGTCGATTTGCCCCTTGCTTTCATCTTCTCTAGGGAAACCAGCAGCTAAAACCACAAATCAGAACATATGCTTTAGCATATGTTCTGATTTATGGCGGGCTCGGCGAGTGCGCTGATTTACCCTCACATTGCGTTGTTTACACGTTTTCAATGCTCATTATAAAGAAGGGTTCAAACGGAATTCGTGTAGGCGCAATCAAGGGCTATAAAATATCGC
>NZ_JASBOF010000064.1:0-685 GCF_039907195.1 Corynebacterium sp. c3Ub_189
GCCGCTTTACTTCTTGGCTCCAGTCCGTCCACAAACGCACGCACCGTTGCGCCATGTTCGGCACTAGCCCACTCGGTTTCTAACTCGTCTAGTGGAGTCTCGGTGTCCTTAGTGCGGCGGGTGATTTTCTGCGCGATACGCTCATACGCCGCCCGCGTCTCTAAACCATTCTCGGCCTGCCATTGGTCAATCTCGCGCGCCCTAGTTGAATACGACGCAAGCAATTCTGGGTCATCAAGACCGACGATTTCCGCGCACCCATTGACCACATCACCGAACTCCACGCCGAGTTTTCGACTCAGAATTTCGCGCACCGTGGCCTGATACACCATGCCTGCCGCACGCGCTTCGTGATACAAACTAACCCCATCCAGAGTGCGAGTCTTGCCGTCCTGGCACAACTGTTTATTCGCCAGCAACACGTGGGAATGGACGTGAGGATCGCCCGCACGTGAAGTTCGGTGTTCATATTTCACGCCAGAAATACCCGCCAATTTTTCAATGATCAGACGCTTCTTTGACGCAGCAGGGTCTTGCTTTCGCGTATAGCCGGCATGTTCTGATAAGTAATCCAATGCCTGACTTACTGCCGCCTGGTGGGCTTCATCAACGATGCTACGAACCGAAGAATCAGCACCCATGCCCCACAACAATGAAACAGATTTCGGCGCACAAAACGTCAGAT
>NZ_JASBOF010000065.1:0-653 GCF_039907195.1 Corynebacterium sp. c3Ub_189
GACAAAGGTGTCATTAAGCTTTCCACCGGGCGTGTGCCTTTTGTCCCGGCTGGCCCGGATGTGGCGCTGTATAACAGGCTTATGCAGGTAATTGAGTACGTTGATGGTCGCCAAGCAGTTCCAGTCCAGGTTATTCCGCAACAGCGTATCGATAGGCGTATCTCTTCGCGCTACTTATCGGTAGAAGAGCGCGAGCTCATCTTTGATCTTGACCGGCAAGGCAAAGGTGTACGCGAGATAGCTCGGCGTCTTCAGCGCTCTGCTGGCACTATCAGCAAGGAGCTTAAACGCAACCGGGATGAATTTGGGGTGTATCTTCCCACGTATGCGCACCGTAAATCGGTGTTGCGTAGGTTTAGACCGAAAAAGCGCAAGATTGATGCCAATCCACGCTTGCGCACGGTGATCTGGGAAATGGTAAAAGATAGGTACTCGCCAGAGCAGATTTCTGGGAGGTTGCGCAGTCGCTACCCCGGCGATGAGACTATGTACGTGTGTCCTGAAACGATTTATCAGTCTTTGTATTTCCAGGCTAAAGGCGAGTTGAAAAAGGAAGTTGCTGCTGCACTGCGGCGCGGTCACGCCCAACGTCGACCTCGTGGCACGCGCAGTGCCCGCAAGCGGTTTGTTGACCCTATGGTGATGATTTCCGA
>NZ_JASBOF010000066.1:0-625 GCF_039907195.1 Corynebacterium sp. c3Ub_189
CGTTGCTCTCGGCATGCCTGCCGCATCCAAAAGGTATTGCAGACGATGCCGTGACTTGAGGATGACAATCGCCTGAACTTTCAGGCGTGTCCCTGATTCCTCAAGTCCCGCAATTTTTTTAGATATGCGTTTTCCGCTTCCAACCGCGCGATCTGGCGACGCAGCTTCGCTTCCTCCGAAAGCGGCTTCGGCGTGACCGAACCCTTGGGCCTGCCCTTCGGCTTCGGTTTTAGTGCCTCATCGCCACCATTACGCCATTTCCTCGACCATCCGCTGACCAGCTTCTCTGATGACAGGCCAAACTCGCGCGCAAGATTCATCGCTGTCTCACCAGAAAGGTGGCGTTGGACAACTTCCTTCTTGATTTCGAACGAATACTGCTGCTTAGTCGGTTTTTCCACAAGACATAGTCTGCCATGCAGTTTAAACCGACGATAGAGCATACGGGCGGCGTATTTGGAGACACCAAGAGCAGTAGCAGCGGCACGATAGCCTATGCCTTGCTCAAATAGTTCAACCAACTGCTCCCGCTGATGCTCACTCACCAAACTTCGGGCTCTCAATGAAAACTACTCCCCACTAATCGGAAACTGATTTCTCAGTCCAACTAATGGGGAGCAGTTCA
>NZ_JASBOF010000067.1:0-528 GCF_039907195.1 Corynebacterium sp. c3Ub_189
AGCCATGGGCATCTTCTCCGGTCGGCATTTCCCCCGTGACATCATCCTGTGGGCGGTGCGGTGGTACTGCCGCTACGGCGTGAGCTACCGCGACCTCGAAGAAATGATGACCGAGCGGGGTGTGCCAGTCGATCACACCACGATCTACCGCTGGGTGCAGAAATACGCCCCTGAGCTGGATAAGCACACTCGCTGGTACCGGCAGGTACCCGACTGGCAGGCCCAGTCCTGGCGGGTGGATGAGACCTATATCCGGGTCGGCGGCACGTGGTGCTATCTCTACCGGGCTATTACCGCCGGTGGGCAGACCTTAGACTTCTACCTCTCACCAAAACGGAATGTGGCTGCGGCCAAGCGTTTCCTGGCCAAGACGCTGCGATCGAATACGACAGCCGGGTCCCCGCGGGTCATCAACACCGACAAGGCACCAGCTCTGGCCAAGGCAATATCCGAGCTGAAGGCGGAGGGAATCTGCCCTCAGACGGTGGAGCACCGGCAGGTGAAATACCTGAACAACGTTCTCGAGGG
>NZ_JASBOF010000068.1:0-539 GCF_039907195.1 Corynebacterium sp. c3Ub_189
TCCTGCGATGGTCCAGTCACTGTAGTCCATTTGCCATGTTTCGTTGGGCTGGTCTGCTTGAAACCGTCTCCATGAGCTGCGGGGACGCTTTTGCGGCTGTGGTGTGACGTGACCGTTGTTTGTCAGAACTCGGTGGATTGTTGACGGTGCTGGTGGTGGGTCGATTCCATCTTGTTGTAGGTGCCATCGAATGGTGTGGGCACCGGCATCGGTACCGCGTTTTGTTAGGTCTTGGCGCAGTTGAAGGATGCGGTCGACAGTACTGGGATCGAGTGCTCGAGGATTCGTGCGAGGGCGTTTAGATCGTGGTTCTAGCGCCTTGATTCCGCCGTCTCGGTAGCGGGCTTGAAGTGTGCGGATCCATCGTGTGCTGACATTGAAGTGTTCAGCTGCTTCGGCCTGGGTCATACCGGTGGCGAGCATGGTTTCGATGATGATTTTTGGGCTTGGTTTTGAGCTCTTCTCCATTTTTAAAGCATGGAGGATCGATGTCTCGACACATCGCTTTTCGCCATGTCTGGGCAGTTTTAGCCTCTCGA
>NZ_JASBOF010000069.1:0-455 GCF_039907195.1 Corynebacterium sp. c3Ub_189
TGAAGTGCCCCGAGTTTTGTTCCTAGGCATTTGCCTTGATTTCTATTATTTCCTGTGGCGGTTTCTGCTTCCAAAAATCGGTTTCCACTTCGACTGGGGTTCGGTATCCCAAGCTTTGGTGAAGCCTCATCTCGTTCCACCATGACACCCACTCGAACGTCGCGATTTCTACCTCGACAACATCCTCCCACCTGCGAGTATGGATCAGCTCGTTCTTGTAGGAGCCGTTAACGTTTTCAGCCAGAGCATTGTCATAAGAATCCCCGACAGTTCCGGTGGAAGCGGCAATCCCGTGCTGGGCAAGGCGCTCGTTGTAGACCACGCTGACGTACTGCGAGCCGTGATCCGAATGGTGAATGAGACCTGTTGTTTCCTCAGCACACACGATCGCCTGATTAAGAGCTTGCAGCGGCAACGCTTCGGTGCGCATGGAGTCTGATAACGCCCACCCAACG